>JAYTHR010000125.1:0-1668 GCA_043732425.1 Bdellovibrionales bacterium | reverse complement strand
AATTTTATTTTAACTTTACCAGATTTTAATTTGGTCACTTTCACTTAAGTAAAGCGCATCTGATTTTTTACACGAAAATGATTCCTGAAATCCCGCCTGGTGTTTCACCTGTTCGTTGATACGAGCAAAACCTAAACTATGTGGGTCTGTTTTTAGCTGCATTTCTTTAGCTTTTTCCCGCATCACATTGCACCATAGGCGCCCGTAGCTAACGAAAAATTTCTGCTTGTCTTTGACGTCACCTTTTCCCTCAGGGAAAGCCGCATTGTACGCGAAGGTTAAACCCACCAGGTCGGCCACATTTTCACCTTGAGTCAAGGCGCCATTATGACCCACTTTATTAAACTGATCCATCAACTTTTTACCGCGCTCTTGGAAATTTTTAACGTCTTCGTCCGTCATCCACTGACGCAATTTTCCTTGCGCATCGAACTTAGCACCTTGATCGTCAATACCGTGGCCTAACTCATGTCCAATGACAGTACCCACGGCACCTAAATTTTCAATAATGTCGCCGTCAGCAACAAAAAATGGAAACTGTAAAATTCCGATAGGCATTACGAATTTATTTTTATCGGGCGAATAATACGCGTTCACAGTTAACGGACCCATTCCCCACGCTTCTTTATTAACACCTTCGCGCAGATGTTTAAAGGCCCGTTGGTGTCCGGCCAGCGCTAATTTCTTTCCATTTTCGTAAGGTTGCGTCGTACTTAATTTTTGCACGGGTTTAAAATCCCACTCGCGATCTGTAAGGGGTTGAACCAATTGCAGCTTAGCCGTCTTAATTTTTTCAAAAGCAGCTATTTTACTCTGTGCCGATAGCCATTTATTTTTTTCAATTCCGTTTAAAATAGACTGTCTAATTTTTGCCGCCACAGTTTCCATTTTATCTTTTGGAAATTGCGGAAATAAACGCGGAAGCATTTCAATATCTAATTCCCGATTGAAGGCACCCATGACCGACATGGTGCAACGTTCCTGACGATCCGAACGTGTTAAAGGACCTCCAAGGTATTTATGGCGAAATGCCCAGCGCTTAGCGAATAGCACGGGATAAGCATCATCCATGTAATCTCGAGCATTTCGATAAGTGTACATGTCTTTTAAGATCTGCAAATTTTCCGGTTTTAATTCTTTGATTGAAAAATCAATGCTCTCGGGAATGAAATCACGAAGCAAGGTAGTCTCTGGAACATTTTTTTTGAAAAATGAATCTAGCTTTAACACCTCGGTTTTTTTAAGGAAATCAGTGCGACTGACTTTTCTAGGCTGCGTGTAGCGCTGTCTAAATTCCGCAGGAAAAGGATAAACTTCTTTAAATCTTTTTTCAAATTCAACGATAGCATGGGCTCGCGCCAAGTGGTCTTTAGCCGATTCTTTTGGATAAAGCGTAGTAAAAAATTCGGCCATTAGTTTTTCATAGTCTTCTACCAACTCTTTGTTGTCGTAATAAGTATGTTCAGGAAGTCCCATGAAGTTAATATCGAACGTCATGTCGTAAATATCTGAATTATCGATGTTCGGCATGATGTCATAGTTGATAAAAGACCATTTGTGATTCGTCATATTCTCGCGATTTAAATCAATATAGTTTTTAATTGTCTTTATTCCCGCCACTTCTTGAATTAGCTTCTTCACCAGGGCGCGCTCTTCATTCGCTGAATT
>JAYTHR010000124.1:0-1669 GCA_043732425.1 Bdellovibrionales bacterium | reverse complement strand
GAAGAAAGTAACGTGGGACCATTTTTATCGACCGCGTACATCTCGGCGAATTTAGAGCCCAATTTTTCTCCGTACTTGGCAATAAAGTCAGAACCATTTCCGGTATCAATTAAAATTTTGCGATCTTTCGATTTAAGCAACAGCGCCCTAGCTTCCATCGGAATACGGTTCATCTCGTCCGCAGGATTCGACTTCGACCAAAGTATTTTGGGGACAGTACCAAACATCGCACCGCCATCAAGACCAAATAAACCTGTTGGCACCGGGCAAATTTCATAACCAGCAATATTGATTTTAATTTTCTGAGGTTGTGTCATCTTCGTTTTCCCATTGTTGAATTGAGTTTTGTTCGGTAGCCACTTCATTTTCTTCGGTCATATCATCCGGCAAAACATCGGGATCGATTGTTTTGACCCAAGCTAAATAATTCTTGTACACTTCATCAATCGAGGTCGGCTGTTGAATCGGGCCGATATGAACTGTCAGGCGCCCGGGCTTTGCAAAAAAAGCTCCTTTAGGCCAGAGTCTTGAATTTCCGTCGATGTATAAAAACAAAATCGGCGTCTTAGTTTTTTCAGCAAAAATACTGATACCGCGCTTAAATTCATGAACTTTTCCGTCCTTAGACCGCGTGCCCTCAGGGAAAATGATTAGCCACATACGTTCCAGCTGCGTCAGCAAAGTTAAAATCAGCTGCACGGATTCGCCTTTTTTATCTTTACGATCGATCGGAATCGCGCCCAAACAATGCTGTGAAAAAAAAGTAAACAGGGGATTCGAGAAAAAATAATCCTTCGCCGCCGCCATGTAAAGATCCATCCAGTGCTTTCGGGGAATAGATCCCGCAATCGAAATAGCGTCTAAGTGCGAGGCATGGTTAGAAATAATGATTAATTTTTTATGCTGTTTGTACAGTTCATTAAAATCTCCCCCTTTAACTTCAAGGCGGATGTAAAATGTGTAAAACCAGTTCTTAAGTATCAGCGACCACAGAAACCGAATCAGTCGGCTCGTCAGGTCGTAATGCTGCGTGAACAAGGGCAGGTGCTTGATGTAGCCCGGAAGTTTCGTCCATTGTTCATTATTATAATTCCATTCGCGCATTTCAGTCCTAAGTTAAAGCGTTCATGATGAAAAAATAAATCGGAGCCACAAAAATTAACCGATCCATCCGCTGTAAAAAATCTCCGCGACCTAAAATAAATGGGCCCACGATTTTAACTCCGGCATCGCGGCGAACCACCGACATCACCAGATCACCGACGACACCACCAAAAGAAGCGATCAAGCCAGCAGCCAGCCAATAGCGATCACTACGATCAGGTAGCAAGTGGCGCATGGCGTAGGCTAGCATCAAGGTTAATAAGACTGAAGTTAAAGTACTAAGCCACGTACGCTTGCTGTTAATTTCGCTGACCACTTTGGTAGAGCCTTTGAAATAGCGGCTAATCGATAAATTTGTCGTGTCACAAAATTCCGTCAGAATAAATAGATACATGACTTGGTAAATTCCATTTTCAAAGTTCAAAATTAAACCAAGATGTAAAAAAGACCATCCTAGAAAGATAAAACCAAGAAGCGTTAGGGATATGTACTGAATCATATCTTTATAACTTCGCTGGAATAAAGGGACTAGGCACGAAGCTCCTAAAACAGCCATGGGCATCTC
>JAYTHR010000123.1:0-5831 GCA_043732425.1 Bdellovibrionales bacterium | reverse complement strand
ATTTTTTCACAACGTATTGCATAGTCTGGGCACTGCCAAGTGAACTTGCTACATAAGTTAAAGATCTTGCCCAGTTAGCAGCGCTTAAAGATCCTTCGACATCGGATGCAATAACCGCTAATCGTGAAGCTTTGGCTAAGGCGAACGCAGAGCCCCCAACTACAACAGTGAGCCCCGTCGACGCCGCTTCGAAGACCATTTTTCCTTTTGCACGATTTTCAATGTCACACTGCAATTTGAAAAGTGCTTGCGCAATTTCGGGGTTTTCTTTTATTAGTGATTGAACATGTTCCGGATTACTTATTAATTTATCCTCAAGCTGTGCAGAGAAACTGTTTTCAGCAATGCTTTTTTTGGTTTCGGCTTTATCTTTTAGTAAGGTTGAATTGACATCTGCGATGACTTTTTTAATCTCTGATATTTTAACTGGATCAATCGTATTTAAGAGCGTGCTGAATTTAGATTCGATATACTTTTTCATAATCGGATTATTCGACATTGGAATTTTTGCTAATCGAATATCATAAGCATCTTGTAATTTCATTAATTCGACATCAAAAGCCTGCTGAATAAGGACTATCTTCTTAGTCCTTTCTTGAGAAGACAAAGTTTTATCATTTTTTACAGCTAGCGTTGGATTTAAGTTAGCTGACGAAAATCGATTGATTGCCGCTTGCAAGGCTTTTAGTTCGGGAACTTCGGCATCGATACTTTGTTTAATACTTTCAATGATTGGATCTGATTCCGGCTTGGACCCTAAATCTAGCCATCGCTCGCTAGAACAATCTAAATCTTTCATTTCTTCGACGGCCAGTTTTTGATAAATAATTTGGGAATTAATCTTTAGTAAATTTGGTAAAACATCTTGCGGAGCAGTGACAGAGCAAATTTCAGAATTCTGGCTTAATCGCGCACGCACAGCTCCTATTTTAAGACAGTCCGTCTGCGAAACAAGAGATCCAATTTTTGCAGCCAAATCATCAAATTTTCCGGAAGCAAAAGTTGATATCGAAGTTAAAAGTAGAGCGCTGAAGATTAAAATGGTAGGCATTATTTCACTCCCTATCCTCGGATCGGCATAGAAACTTTAAAGCTTGAAAATTAATAACTAGACTCGACCATCTATATGGCGTGTCGTCAAAACGACACGTTTACTGGCGCGAAGAGAATAGCCATCCCGGAGCCAGAGACTTCGGCTCAAATCGAGAAAGAATTTCGTTCAGCCAAGCCAAGCCAAGCCAAGCCGAGGATACCAGTCTCCGGCCAATTTTGCTATTCTGTCGTCGCAATGGTTACTTAGAAATACAGCAGCGCAAATGTTTCCACAGGAGAAAGGTGTTAGATAGGGCGGGAAATTTTCTCGGGCGTGAGATTCGGCAAGATTCGGGGGCAGCGGTAAATTTTAAGGATGAGGCGTAAACTAACGAATGCTCGAGTATAAACACGAAGCCCAGAAGACTCTGGAGGAACGCACTGTTGCGATGGAACTTCGGGAGCCATCATCCATAAGGTATCAAGGAAAGTGATCAGTCGCGCAGCCATCTAGGCATGGCAAAAAGACGTGCAGAAGTACTTGAGGCTCAGCCTATCGCAGCTTCGTTCAGTCATATTTTTGGGATTGCACCCTCGCGCAAGTAAACGTCCCGAATGTCGGGACGTTTGTTGAACCAATGGAAGTTGCCTGCTTACTCATCGACTGGTTTTATTTAAATTGATTTAAGACTTTTTAAAAAGTCTACTTTAATTGCGCGCGAAGTAAACCTTTGGGCTTTTCTTTTGAGTGTATGTTGACATAAAAAGACTTTGTAGAATCTTGAAGTCCCTGAAACTGTTCTTCAGTCAAAGCCACTGTTCCTTGAGCAGCTGTTCCACCTTTAAAATCTGCTCCGAAGTCTACAAAAACGGGCTTACCACCTTCATCGGCTTTACCAAGATGAATATGAGCGATAGTTAATGCATCACCAGTTTTAAGGTGATCGACTTTGATTTCGTATTTTAAAGTTTTGTTGTTAAAAACAGTGATCATGGCTTTTCCGGCCTCGGTCCGATCTGCATTAGCAGGGATTTCACTTTTAGGACTTAAATCTAAATTTTGACTCATAATGGTTTTTTCAGCGGCGTGAACACCAAAAAGAGGAATTGAAATGAGTAAAGAAATTAAAAAATTTGCGCGCATGAGTTTGCTCCTTAGTTAGGTTATGGGGAAATCATAGAAACGAAAAATTTTTATTTCAATCTTTACCTTTGATAAGTTTGCCACGTTGCATTTACGCGACACCGGAATACTTTTGAAGAAAACCACTTCATTTTGAATTAAAACTCCTGCTGAAAGCTACGGCATAAAAACCGTAGTATTTTTTTCATCCCCGTAAATTCATTCCAATAAATATTTTTAGTGCAGATATAAATTTATTTTTAAATGGGGACGGAAATATTAATTCTTAAAAGGCGTTCCTTTTGGTCACTTTAGAAAAAAAATACGAGAACCGTTCTAGGTTCTCGTATTTTTTTATTTGGTCGTTTTAATCGTAAGTATCGTAACCTGCGCCACCAGTAACTTCATGAACTTTATTTCTAGTTTCAGTTTCGATTTTGCCTTGAACTTGCTTGATGATATCATCTGATACATTCATCGACTTCATTGTTTCAATCGGGCTATCTGACTTATTTTCAGTGATTTTTTTCTGAAGATCGTCTAATTTTTGTTGCTGCTCTTTAGATTTACGAGCTAAAAACTCCTTTTTTTGGGCGTGGACACTGCCATGACTGCACTTTGCGATTCGTGCAATTTCACGGTGCGATAATCCCGCTTCTAAAAGAGATTCAATTAAAGCCGAATTTCTTTTACGAACACGGCCTATGAGTTTACTTTGATGACCATCTAATTCCGTTGTGTAAGGCTAACTGATATGAGCATTCCGAAAGCGCTCATAGTGGTTTTTGTGTGCCTCTTTATATTTGGCGGGCTGAGATGCTGCTATTATGGCTCTTTGACGGGATCATGCATTTACACTGAAAGTGACGTCCCTATTCAAGGTGTGCTGCTGAGGGGGGAAATAAGCTTCTTTAAAACGGCTGTTGTTATCCGCGGGCCTGACAGCGCGTACAGTTGTCGCAGTCAAATGTAGGGCATCAAGAATGAAATCGTAGCGGCGCAGGGCGCTCAAACTTACTACGATAGAAAAAGTGATTTAGTTGGACCAGATTCGAGCACAGAATTCACTGCAATCAAATTTTAAAGCCTGAAATCTTCTGTCAGGTTTTATGAGTAAAAGTAACCCGTGCTTTATAAGTCTAACTTGGTGCCAGCCAAATTAAATCTAGTTACAATTTTATAAATGAAGAAGTCATACATCGTTTTAATATTAACGTATATCATGACCGTGTTAACAATTTACACATTGGCAGATAACAGATCGGCTGAAGTTAGCTAATTAGTGGGTGAAACAGGCTCCCCGGTGGGAGAAGAATTTGTTTGCTTTCGGTTTAAGTGCCAATCAGAGAGCCCTTTACCAACCATCGGCGGGGCGGGTGGGTCACTGACAATTCTATACCTACCGTTATCAAGACCTGGACAAGATAAGTAAACCATTGATCCCTAAAAAATTGAGCTGATCAGAATTTGAAAAAATTGGAATTTTAAGTATATTTAAAAAGAGCAATATTTATTTATGCTGTTAAAGTGGCTCGATTCCGACAAAGCTGACCTTGATCTGTGCGTCTTCGCTGTACAGCCCGACAGTACCAGCTTCATTGTAAAGTAAGTTGTCTGCAGCAGCACTTTCAAAGTTCAGCATTGTTATTCCGTCAACTTTAAGACTAACTTTTCCTTCATACTTTTCGATGACGAAAGTTTGATATTGATTAAGATTAAGTCCAAAAGTTGAATTTGTTGCCAAAAAATTTTGGCCGATTTCATCAAATGCTGTTCCTAATTCGGCGCCATTAGGTTTAAAAGTGATGTAATTGGTTTTCTTTTTACCGCTGGTGTCCACCGTGTAGTTGAAGAAAAACCAAAAACATTCCCAGGCATTTGGCATCGGTGAACGCAACTGCGAAGCCGTATTCACCGTAATCGTAGCTCTAAAATTACGAAGTGGCTGTTGGGTTAAACGATTAGATAGCAGTAAAACGGCGTGGGTTTCATTCGGATTCGTGGCCGCCATCGGAGCAAATTCAACTTCATTTTGAACAGCGTTGAAATTCACATATCCGTACCCATCATAAGCCGTGGACCAGTCACTGTTGGTTAATGGAATTTCCGAACCTACGGGGGGCGTTTGAAAACTAAAAATTTCTGAAATAGCATACGAAGAGTCACCACTTAACGAGCTGATTTGGTAATAGTAAGTGGATCCTGCTTTCAGTGCAGATAATTTGAGATCGTGAGTTTGTTGAAGAGAACCTTGATATAAAATTTTGTTGCCGGATAAAAATTGAATGTCTGCGCTGAATTCAACTTTTGAAGTGGCTGGCGTATCTGTTTGCCAAGCTATTTCGGCAGAACTCGAGCGAAGGTTCAGTACGGTTGTTGAGGAAATGCTGAGGTCCGCAAAACTGTTTTGAGAAAATGAAACAATGAAAACTAGCATTGGAAGTAATTTAAATTCGGGGTTCAGCTTAAATTGTGATTGAGTCATGAAGAGCTCCTTTACCGAAGAATTACATAATACGGGGCAATGCCCCTCTTCTAATTAAGTATCGACATGGTTTTTAAAAGCATAAAGGCCGAGAAGAAATTTTCTCAAATTAGCTCAAAGGTGATGGCTACATGTTTGACAAGGTCACAAGTTATTTACAAAAGTTCGTCGACAAGTTCGACGGTCGGTAGAAGTCGTGCAAGATTTAGTGTATGCGCTGCTAAGAACAAGGATATTTATAATATTTCTTAAACCGAAGTCTAATTTTTAATACAAGGTTTTTCATCCGTTCGACGAGTCATAAAATCATTGCAATAAAATAATTGAGCTTCTGTTATTGTCCGAAGTTCCCACGCGCCGCTGAGTTGATTTCTAATTGGAGTAACGGTAGTTACATTCAAATTTTGGGTGAACTTAGCGTGCTCTTGAACCCAGTAGCTGGGGCCATTACAAGCACCAGACGAGGTATTAGAATAAATAGTAGCTTCACCGGCACCGCCTAAAATAACTCTTGGGCTGTGGTCTTCAAGTGTAGCTTTTTGAGCTTCATTAATGTAGCGGTCAACCAGTGTCTGCGTATTATTTTTGATCAAAACGCGCGTGCCCGCTAAGGCTTCAATATTTTGAATCTTAACGCCATTGAAGTCTTCCGTCGTTAACTTAAAGCCGTCGGCCAGGCCCGTCACCTGAGAAGAATTTGTCACAATGCTTCCGTCGGCTGAAGTACACTTTAAGACATCGATGGCGGAATAACTTGTCATCGAAAAGAGAGCAGCAATAGTAAATAGACTTAAGCGCATGGGGAACTCCAAAAGTTTTATTAGCTACTATTTAAGACAAAAATTGGTTAATAGAAACTAAATTCTTTAAGGCGAATGAATTCTGTTATTATTTCAATGAATACATAAATTTGTGACATTAAACGGACGCAAAAATTCTGCGACTACTTTTGAATAAACCAATCGAGCACGATAGCCGTCTCGTTGATGCCTCGTTGGGAAAATCGCGCATCCATTGCGTATTCACACCAATAATATTGTGCTTGCTCCCGCATAAATAACAATTTGATTTGGTTTCTTCATATTGAAACAGTACCTTTCCACTTCCAGCGGGAAGCAGTGTTCACCCACCTATTAGCAAACGACTGAGTTTGTACTGAGGCTACTTGAACCTCAGATGCTCAGCAGACCT
>JAYTHR010000122.1:0-1675 GCA_043732425.1 Bdellovibrionales bacterium | reverse complement strand
AAACAGAAGCGTGGAATCCAAGACTGAAAAATGACTTGATGGGCTTTTATTTCGATATCGACCGTGTTCCTTTGAACCAACAAACCAGCGAAGAAATTTTAGATCTTTTGTTTTTTGAATTAAATCAGCCAATGGCTTAGACTTGATTTCCAGGATTGGCAGTGACACCATATTCAGATGAAGATGGTGTCCGAACTTAGTAATCTGATCTCGCAGCCCATTCAGAACTGGGTTCAAGAAAATATTTCTGCTCAGGGTGAATTTTCAATTTATCAATTAGCCGGCGACGCTTCGGCCCGTAAGTACTACCGCATTATTTACGGAGACAAAACATGGATTCTTATGTTTTGGGAACCGTTCAATGAAGCTGCCTATCCCTTCATTAGCGTACAAAAACATTTCAAACTTTCTGGCGTTCATGTCCCAACAATTCAAGCCATCAATGGTGAGCTTGGGGTTTTGCTTCAGGATGATTTGGGAGACCTAACTCTTGAAAGAAAATTCTCTGAAAACACCAATGAAAAATTAGCTAAGTCTTTTTATCTACAGGCCTTAGATGAACTTATAAAAATTCATGACCGGGCTACGGTGTTAAAAAACCCAACGACGGCCACAGAAATTCAATTTGATACCGCTAAATTTTTGTGGGAAATGAATTATGCAAAAGAGCACCTTATTACCGGTGTTTTAAATTATTCACTTAATGAAAAAATAAGCTCTGACTTAACAAAAGTGTTTACTCATTTTTGTGAACGTTTACATCAAGAGCCAAAAGTTATCTGTCATCGTGATTACCACTCTAGAAATATTATGATCAAGTTGGATCAGGTTTATGTGATCGACTTTCAAGACGCCCGCTTAGGTCCGGTGCAGTATGATTTAGTTAGTTTGCTTAAAGATTCTTATGTTGATTTATCTGCTGATTATGCGGATTCACTTCTTCATTATTATTTTGAAAATTCTGCCGTAACGAAATCTACGGGTTTTAGTGCAGAAAAATTTAATCTGATTTATGATTTACAAACGCTGCAGCGCTGCTTTAAGGCCTGCGGTAGTTTTGCCAGTTTTATGAATACGCGAAAAGACAAACGCTACCTAAAGTACTTGCCGTCAACATTAAAAAAAGTGGCGCGCGCTTTATCGCAATTCCCAGAATACAAATTGCTTCTTGATATCTTAATTGATTCAGATGCTTTAAACAAAAATTATGAAGGTCTTTCATGAACATTTTTTATTTAGCGGCAGGACTTGGTAGGCGACTGCTGCCACACACCTTAACGTATGCGAAGCCCACAATTCCTTTTTTAAATGTTCCTATGGGACTTTATCAATTTCAGTACTTAAATCAGCTTGAACAAACGATAAATAATTTTGTGGTAAACACCCATCACCTGCCAGAACAAATTGAAAAACTTTTTTTGAATCAACCTTATATGTCTTTATCGCCAATATTTTCTCATGAGCCGAAAATTCTTGGGAGCGCTGGCGGATTAAAACATGCCCTGAGCCGCTTTAAGTCAAACCAGCCCATTATCATGATGAATGCGGATGAAGTTTATTTTACCCAGCAACAAAATTTTTTGAATGAGGCCCTTGAAGAGCATAAAAAAACAGGGGCTTTAGCCACACTTGTGGTCGTCAAACATCCTGAAGCAGGTAAAAAATTTGGAGCCGT
>JAYTHR010000121.1:0-5849 GCA_043732425.1 Bdellovibrionales bacterium | reverse complement strand
AACGAAAAATCCTGAAACGCAAAATTCCTCGTATCAGTCTAAAAAAAGTAAGGGACGAATTTCGAAGGTGAATTTGAAGTCGAAGCAGGTCGCTTCAGAATAAAAAAAACGCAAGCCTTTCATCCATTAAAAAGCTTGCATTAAGGGGAATGAAACCAATCCATGATAGAATGTTGTAGAACGATTTTTCCTTCCATTGCAGTTTTCACCGCAGGTCTTTTTTATCCTTTGGCAGCTGGCTGGCAGGTCTTTCGACATAGCCCCTCTAGCTTTGCGTCCCTAAGTTTCCCTAGGTTTGCCTTGAGGCAAAAGAAGGATACGGTCACCCGTATTCTAAAAGTCCGCTAAGTGCCTCCTCTAAGTTAAATTGTTTTAGTTACCAGGCTCAAAAATAAATTTTTAGACTAAATCACTAACATCAAAACTTAAATACTTGGGTAAGATATTTTATTGGATGTACGTCACTTTGGAGCTTTGTCGTTGTGATTGAAAATTCTTCTCAAACGTCCTCCATTATCCTCGACAACTGACCAAGAGAGATCTTAGGTTTTCACACCCGTACTCCGGCTTACGTCGATATCTTCCGCTTGAAATAAGAATATCGTGAGGGAAAAATATTTTCCATTTTATATTTCTGTTTATCAAAATAGTTCGAAAAGTGTCTAAAAGTGACTGAAAATATCTGAGAATTAGTCACCGGTTCATAAATGAGACAATTTTCTGCGGTGAATTTATTAAAACGAGACAGTTTTTAAATCGTTAATTTCCATCTTTTGGGCAGTGACAAGAAGCTCTTAGCCTTGGCAGAAGGGCTTTTGACAACCCCCTTTGCTTACAGCATACTCCTCGCATGGTTTCATTTAATGCGGTGACAAAACAAGCGGGCTCGAAGGTTCTTTATTCTAATGCTTCTTTCCAAATAAATCCCGGAGAAAAACTTGGATTGGTAGGACCCAATGGGGCCGGAAAAACAACGTTGTTTCGCCTGCTAATGAAAGAAGAGTCGCCCGATGTGGGGTCTGTCTCAGTTCCTGAAAAACTGCGTGTCGGGTATTTTTCTCAAAATATTGAAGAGATGAAAGGCCGCAGCGTCATCGAAGAAGTTTTGTCTGCCGGGAACTTAGAAAATTTAAAAAATGAAATACAAGTACTAGAAACAAAACTATCAGATCCCAACTTAACCGAAGAGGACATGATCATCACGGTCGAACGCTACGGGGAACTGCAATCTCAGTTTGAAGCCGTGGGTGGTTATGACTTAGAATCTAAAGCGCAGGAAATCTTAGGTGGTTTGGGTTATTCTAACGAAGACATGCGTTTAGATGTCGGCAAGTTTAGTGGTGGTTGGAAGATGCGGGTCTCGTTAGCAAAAATTTTGCTCCTGATGCCGGACTTACTTTTGATGGACGAGCCTACTAATCACCTGGATGTAGAATCAATTATCTGGCTCGAGCAATGGCTGAAAGAATACAAAGGCGGCTTATTAATGACGTCCCATGACCGCGAATTTATGAATCGGTTATGCACAAAAACCATCGAAGTCGCCAATCGCGCCCTAACCGTGTACGGCGGGAATTATGATTTCTATGACCGTGAAAAAGCATTACGTCGCGAGCAATTAGTGGCGGCGGCGGGTCGCCAAGAAGACATGTTAGCTAAAGAAGAAGAATTTATCGCGCGCTTTGCGGCCAGGGCGTCGCACGCAGCGCAGGTCCAATCGCGGGTTAAAAAATTAGAAAAAATAGACCGCATCGAAATTCCTACTGAAGATCGTGTGATGAATTTTGAATGGCCAACGCCTCCACGGGGAGGCGAAGAAGTTGTTAAATTTCAAAACTTAGCGAAAGTTTGGGATCTGGAAGACGGGCGCAAGAAAAATGTTTTTTCAAATGCTTCGGCGCTGGTTAAAAGACAGGACCGCGTCGCCGTCGTCGGAGTGAACGGGGCTGGAAAATCGACGTTACTTAAAATTATTACCGGGCAGACGGAGGCCACCTCAGGCACGTGCAATGTTGGTCCGAGTATTTCCTACGGCTACTTTTCTCAAAATTCGTTGGATTTGCTAGATCCTAAAAAAACAATTCTGCAAGAAGTCGAAGGCCGCGTACCTAATGCCGGTTTAGGATTCATTCGTAATTTATTAGGATCTTTTTTGTTCTCAGGGGAAGAAGTCGAAAAGAAAGTTTCTGTGCTATCGGGCGGAGAAAAATCACGCGTCTTACTGGCTTGTATTTTGTCTCATCCCGTGAACTTTTTAGTTTTGGATGAGCCCACAAATCATTTAGATATTAAATCGCGAGAAGTTTTGTTAAACGCGATCAAGAATTTTCCCGGAACCGTCATGATGGTTTCCCACGACAGATACTTTTTAAAAGAAATAACGACAAAAGTTTTCGAAATTGATAAAAATCAGCTTCATATTATTGAAGGGGATTACCAGCATTACCTTGAATTTAAGGCCAAGCGAGCTGTAAATACTTAAAGCCCCGGACCTTTTTAAATTAATTCTAGGGTTTTGGAAAAAATTAAGATTTAATATGTCTGTTTTCAAGAAAAAAAATAGGAAGAATGCTTTTTTAAAATACATTATTTAATAAAGGAAGTTTATGACTATAAAAACAAGTTTACCAACAGGCTTAGCGATAACTCTGATTTCTTTATTTAGTTTTTCAACTATGGCGCGTGATTTTCTAATTGTCGGGCAACCTTACCCACCGTTTTTTTCAGAAGATAAAAAACAATTTGAAGGGGGCATGGCGGATGCGATGAAAGAAGTCTGCACTGAATTGAAATACAACTGCAAATTTGAAGTGGTCGTTCAGGCGCGGGCTTTAAAGATGTTAGAAGATGGCGATACAGATGCTGTTTTGAACCTTATTTCAATTCCTGAAAGAGAAGTCTACGCTCATTTCGCACCGCCGATGATCGCATCCAATATCGTTTACATGGCTCATCCCAATAAAAAAATGCCGAAGATGACATCGACAAAAGATTTGGCTGGCTGGACGGTTGTTGCGGTTAGAAAATCTGCAAGTTTAATGATTGCTAAAAAGCACCAGGCAGAAGTCAAAACAATTACGATCAATGAGGTCACGGACAATGAAACACTTGTTGAAAAATTATTGAATGATCAGGACGGGCCAAAGACTTTGGTTATCGGATCTGAGGACGTTTTAAATTACTTAGCCGATAAAAAGCGCATCAAGCTCGATGCTATTTTAAATGCCGATGAACAGCAGTTCACAATCGGGCTTAGTAAGAAAAAAGTTCCAGCAGCTGAAGCTGAACTGATCGATAAAGCCATTTCAAAACTTAAAGCGAACGGCGTCCTGAAAAAAGCATTTGAACGTTATCAGCTACGCGCCGCTAAATAACAACGTTGGCTCGCTAAAAGTTAGTCGAGCCAATCCATAGATTTAAATTATCTTATCGCTGCTCGGATAAGGGTCGATCAGTGCTTTCTGCCGTTCGTTGAGGAAGCCCCCTTATCGAGCTAGAAGATCCTGAGGGCGCGATCTCTTGGGCCACGGCAATGCGATTGCCGCCCGAGCAATTTTGAAATGACACCAGAAGTAGGCTTACATTTAAAATTGCGACTAAAGAACTTGAGATCCATTTCAGTGGATTTATATTCATGCGTCCTCCGACCCTGTCGTTATCGGTCAAAATTTAAATAAGATAAGTGAAATAAGAGGAATTAAAAATGTCGCATCTTAGTGGTTATAAGATGAGAATCAAACAGAATTCTACTAGCACTGATCGAAGATGCGACGTCACCTTTTGGGAAAAAAAAGATAGTCCGTTTTATTGTGGCTAGCTTTCAAAAAGATCATCTTTCGAAAGCACCCCTATCCTATCCCGCCCCGAGCGGCCGACTGTTCGTGACATCATAATCGTTCGTGACCGTGGCAGACGGGTTCGCATCTGCGCCACTTCCAAACCAAAGATTATTTTTAACAGTTCCTGCGCCACCAATGCCGCCCCGTTAAAATAGGTGCCTGGATGAGTCACGAAAATATTGTTTTCAAAATCAACAGCAGTGGCACTCGCTGGAAATCCGCAGCTTGTCGGGTAGGCGACTGAACTATTCAAAATTTGAATCATGCTGTCGCCGTATATTATAAAGCTTACCACTTTGCTCGTCGGAATAAATCTAAGGCGCTTTAAAAGAATTCGAACTGATTAGGTCCGAGTTCAGATCAAAGCTGGATAAGCTTCAATCTTTAATCTCAGTTTGAAACGGGAAAAACTACGGCATACCCGCAATTTTTTTTGCAAGGTCTTTAAAGGCTAAAGCTTCAATGCCGGTCGGATGACTTTCCACAATGGGAATTCCAGCTTCCGAGGCTAAAGATACCGAAGGATTGAAAGGAATTTCTGCCAGTTTTGAAATATTTTTTGAATCTAGGTAAAAACTCATATCGCCCTTCGGATAAAGCTGAATTTTTTCCTGAGTTGCGGGATTCATCATGTAGGACATATTCTCGACCATGCCGGCGATTTTGACTCCGGTGCGTTCGAACATATCGATGGCTTTTTTCGCGTCCACCAGGGAAATATTTTGAGGCGTCGAAACGATCACCGCGCCCCAAGTAGGAACTTTCTGCACTAAAGAAAGTTGCACATCTCCAGTTCCTGGGGGCAGATCAATAAGCAAATAATCTAATTCACCCCATTGAACATCACGGAAAAACTGATCCATCGCTTTAAAAAGCATCGGTCCGCGCCACACCACGGCAGCACCCTCATCAACTAAAAAACCAATACTCATGATTTTTATTCCGTAACGCGTGATCGGAGTAATTTTATTTCCTTCAGTCACCATCGGTTTTTGATTTAAGGCGCCCATCATGCGCGGAAGACTGGGGCCGTAGATGTCGGCATCCAGTAATCCCACTGTTCCAAAATCGCGCAGTGCCAAAGCTAAATTGGTAGCCACTGTGCTTTTTCCAACGCCCCCTTTGCCAGACGCAATAGCGATGATCTTTTTAACTCCCAATATGGGCTGCTGTTGATCAAATGGATTAGCGGCCATGAACACCTCTTTACAAAAATGAATCCTACCATAATAATAAAACAGTGAATAGCCAACTGGTTTTGTACATTCAGATTTTCCTCGGCATTGCCTTTGTGCTTTACTTCTTGATCAGCCGCGGAAAGCCGCGACAACCCACGCAGCTTAATGTGAAGGCGAAGGAAGATTTTTCGAAAAGTATTATAAAAACTCAAGAAATCTCGAAAGAAGCTTCCGTTATTCCATTTCAAACAGACCCACCAGAAAAAGATGTGACTCCAGCACCTTCAAAAATGACAGTTCTTGAACCCGAAAACGTGATTCAACTGAAAGATTACCATCCGCATGCCAAAAACCTTTCGATCTATTTCATTTATAACGGCCACGAGTGGGAAGCTCATGAAGTCTTAGGGGTTCCGGCCGGAGCTTCGATGCCCAAAGTGACTGAAGCGTATCAAAGACTGATTATCGCAAGCGATCCCAGCACTTTCCAATTTTTTGAATCCGCCTACCAGTCGATTCTTAAAAAATGGCGGGACCGGTTATGAAGGTTAACGCCGCAGATATTCCGCAAAACAAAAAAATATTAGTCGCAGAGATTTTAGGCCAAACGCTAAAAAGTTTGTTTTATCCTCAAGTTTTTTTGCTTTTATTTTTACCGCTGCTTATTTCCATTATTTTCGTTTCGGTGACCCTTTGGCTGACTTGGGGTTTTTGGGCTGCTATTTTCAATCAGGGCCTTATTTTTGTTGATCCGTTTCTGCAAACTTTTTTCTCTTCGCTACCGCTGTTTATCATCCAGATTTTTCAGTTGTTGTCGCCGCTTGTATCTATT
>JAYTHR010000120.1:0-1681 GCA_043732425.1 Bdellovibrionales bacterium | reverse complement strand
TCCGTCGTTTCTGGGACGAAGTAGTGAAGAAAAAGCATTGACCTACCAGTGGAGTTTTTGGGCGCAGTCTGATTTGCAAGATCCGCTGATTCAAATTTTCATTCAAAAGGTTTTCATTTCAGAAGAAAAAAGAGATCAAAAAATCATAACTGAAAATCTAGAAAAATTGCCGCGGCTTTTTCAGATTTTAGATAAGGTTCTACTAGAGAAAAAATATTTAACGGGCTCAGAATTCAGCGTGGCTGATTTAAATGTCTGCTCGGTAGTTCAAATTGCTGGAGCCGTTGGTTTCGAAATAAGTTCCTTTTCCCACGTCGACAAATGGGTAAGGGCGATCAGCGATAGAGCTGCTTATAAGAAGTTTCTTCTTCTAAGGAGCTAATTCAGCAGGGCGGGGACGAATATATTTTAAAACCAGCTCGGCTATGACCTGTACTAATTCTTTTCCACCAATCGGCTTTGCGATGTGAATTTGGAAGCCGGCATTGAGCGCTTTAATTTTATCTTCTTCTCGCGCGTAGGCTGTTAATGCAGCTGCCGGAGTAAACAGGTGATTCTCTTTTTCGTAAGTGCGAACGCGCTTGATAAAGCTGTAACCATCTTCAAAAGGTAAACCGAGGTCACTGATGATAATTTGCGGGCGAAACGATTTAAATTTTTCGAAAGCTTCCACAACGGTACTGGCCATTTGAACTTGAGCTCCGGCCCGAGATAATAATTGAGCCATCAGTTCTCGAGCATCGGGCTCATCATCAAGGACTAATATTTTTATTTGACTTAAAGAGACCGAACTTGAATTCGGAATTGGCGAAGTCATCGATTTTTCAGCCGGCATTAGAAATCCTTTTTCGTTGGCTTCAGGAAGTGAAACGCGAAACAGGCTTCCTTTATTTTTACCCGCACTTTGAACTTGAATTGTTCCGCCATGAAGTTCGACAAGTTGCCTAACAATGGATAATCCTAGGCCCAAGCCACCAAATTTTCGAGTCAGGCTGCTGTCTTCTTGACGAAAGCGATCAAAAACGTAGGGAATAAAATTGGGATCAATTCCTTCACCGGTATCGCGAACCTCGATAATCACGCGCGAAAAACTTTCTCTGAAACAAGATATAGTAACGGTACCACCTTTCGGCGTGAACTTCATCGCATTCGATAATAAGTTCCAAATTATTTGTTGAAAACGAATGGCATCACCTGCAATTTTTAAATCATGACCATCCGTTTTCAATTGTAAATCAATTTGCTTTGCTACGGCAGTAAACTGAATGCTTTTTACCGCCGTAGCCATAATTTCGTTCGGCGAAATTAGATGTGGATGAAATGAAATTTGACCAGTTATAATTCCTGAAATATCGAGAAGATCCCCAATAATTTGGTTTTGAATAGAAGCATTTCGATAAATAGCGTCGATGGATAAATCCAGATCGCTTCCCAGTTGTGGGGCTTCGGCTTTCAAGATTTCTGCATGGCCTAAGATAACGTTCAACGGAGTCCTTAGCTCATGGGACAAAGTCGCCAGGAATTCATCCTTAATGCGATTCACTGTTTGAGCTTCTGCATAGAGCTGCGCATTTTCGATAGCTAAAGATACGCGGCTAGCTAAATCCTCCAGAAGTTCTAAATCCGTTGGTGAATATCTTTTTTCAGATTCAGAAATGGCAAGTCCAAGGCATCCTACGAT
>JAYTHR010000119.1:0-5883 GCA_043732425.1 Bdellovibrionales bacterium | reverse complement strand
GATTTTCAAAATAAATATTTAAAAGATTCTTCTTTCGCATGTAATTAAGCATTTTTTGTCTGGCTGCTATAAAATAAAAGCCGCTTCGCTAGTTTTATAATGTCCAATTAATGCTTTGAAGTTTTGCTGGAAGGATAATTGGTTCACCTGAACATAGGTTTCATCTATTTTTTCTTTATCTACTTGCGGTGCAGATACTTTTTTGTCTGACGCCGAATTCACTTTTATGCCAGTTTCTAGTTTCTTTTTCATTTTCTTACCTCGTTCTTCAAAGAGGATTATTGCAAGATTGACGCCGCCGCAGCTAGACGCCTGATTAATTTAAGGTTTTGAATTGGGGCTATCTGACCCTTAGGAATTCTGCATTTGTTCATTCACAATTTTTTGGGCCTCTGATAGCAACAGCTCAAGATGCTCAGGCCCCTCAAAGCTTTCGGCATAAATTTTATAAATGTCTTCTGTGCCAGAAGGTCGCATCGCAACCCAACCGCTTTTGGATTCAATATAGATTCCTCCGATAGATTCATCATTTCCTTCTGCAGTTGTTCGAACACTTTCAATCATATCCCCAGCAAGCTTGTTGCGCGTGACATCTTTGATCGTCATTTGATTTAATTTATCTCGTTGTTTTTTGGTTGCTGGCGCTTCAACGCGAGAATAATAGGGTTTACCCAGTGACTGGGTAATCTCGTCATATATTGCAGAAGGGTCTTTTTCAAGTTTCGCGGTCATTTCAGCAGAAAGAAGTGCTGGAACGAAAGCATCTTTGTCTGTAGTCCAAACGGTCGCGTCTTTTCGTAGAAACGTAGCTCCCGCACTTTCTTCGCCTGCAAAACCAAGATTTTCCATTAAAAGCTCATTAACAAACCATTTAAAACCAACAGGCACTTCAAATATGTTCTTATCAAAGTGAGCAGCAACTCGCTCGAGGATTTTACTGCTGACAATGGTTTTCCCGATTCTTAGATCCGATTTCCAAAGTGGACGATGTTGAAAAAGATAAAAGCACATTGTTGCAAGATAATCATTCGCCGGCATAAGTCCTTTGCTTTTGGTGACAATTCCATGCCGATCATGATCAGTATCACATGCAAAAGAGATATCGAAATTCTGACTCTTCTCAATTAAAGACTGCATCGCAAATTTTGAGGATGGATCCATGCGAATTTGTCCATCCCAGTCCCTGGTCATAAATGCAAATTGAGGGTCCACCTTAGTATTCAATACATTTAAATTTATTTTGTAAAAGTCGGCAATCGACTGCCAGTAGTGAACACCCGCGCCACCTAAGGGGTCTACCCCAATTTTTATTTTTGACTCACGAATGATATCCATATCAATGATATTTCCAAGATCTTCAATATAAGGTTTAAGAAGGTCGCGATGAGTTGTGGTTTCTGCCTTCAACGCAATCTCAAATGGAACTTGGCGAACACTGTTTAACTTGTCCCTTAGTATTCCATTTGCTTGAACTTGAATCCAATCAGTCACCTTCTTCTCTGCCGGGCCGCCGTGAGTAGGGTTGTATTTAAAACCTCCTTCTCGTGGCGGATTATGAGACGGCGTAATTATAATTCCGTCAGCGAATCCATCTTTACGGTTTTTATTATAACAAAGAATTGCATGTGAAATGACTGGTGTTGGAGTAAACTCTTGATCCTGAGCAATTATTACTTCGACGTAATTTGCCGCTAGCACTTCAAGAGCTGTTTGAAATGCAGGTAGTGAAAGCGCGTGCGTATCGAATCCAAGAAACAACGGTCCCTTGATGTTATTTAATTTCCGATAAAGACAAATCGCCTGAGTTATTGCCAAGATATGATTTTTATTAAATGAAATATCAAAGGAACAACCACGGTGCCCTGATGTTCCAAAAGATACTTGCTGATCTAGAACAAGCGGGTCAGGTTTATTTTTCTCAAAGGCAAGAATAAGCGCTTCAACATCAATCAGATCAGACGGACCGGGAAGTTGACCAGCAAAAGGACTAATCTTCATAATTTATACAATTTATAAGTGATGACATATTTGCACCCATTCTAGAATTTTTAACCCTTCAGCCATTTTAATGCTAGAGCTTCGTCATCAAAAGGAAATTGCTTAATTTTCGCCACGACAAAGTGAGATGCAAGTTTACTTATAATTTCCGGCAACAGTCCATCCACGGCAAGAGCTACCCGCCGAACAAGCCGATGGTGAGTTTCAATCCAAGGATCAACAACAGCCGTGAGCTTTTCAAAATCTTGTCTTCGAAGTGCTCCTTGCGGGCGTATGATCAATATTCCGTCGCTTTGCAGATTAAATTTGAGCTTCGATTTTGTATCCGACGCGAAAGATTGATTTTCAATTATTTCAGGCATATTTCTCCCTTTACTCTCAAATTTATATGAGTCACAGAGAAAAGATTATGCAATTAGAGAACCGTTCCCACTTGTTCAAGATTAGAGTTAGGAAATATCAAAGGGTACAAGTGCCTCGTCGATCGGTTTATTAAGGCGCTTGTATCCTAGAAATGGCGCCACATAGTTTGAGATCAGTGTACAAACGGCCGTGGTCTTGCACTTATATAATCAGCGTTGCGTTGTTAAGTTCAGTGAATCGACAGATTTAATTTATCATTGGCAAGTGATTAGGTTTTCAAACTATTTCCGCTAAGCGGGATTGCACAAGAGAGGATATTTAGAATGGGACAATATTATTGGAATGATTGGTATTCAGGCTGGGGTTGGTTTTTGTGGTTTGGTCTCATTTTGGTGATGTTTTCAAGTTTTGGAAACTGGGGTTATACCTACAGTGCACATCGAAGATTTAAAGGGTATCCGGAAAAAAATGCGCTTGATTTTTTAAACGAAAGATATGCACGTGGCGAAATTAAGCATGAGGAATATGTAAAAATGAAATCTCACATTTTTGGAGATAATGCTTCGGCTACTTCTTCGACTTCCTCAAACAAAGATATACGAAATAGCGCAAGCTCACTTAAAACAAGTTATTGAATCGAGAAATTAAATGAGAAAACCAAATTCGTTCGCAACTTTCGTGTTTTTTGTAATTTTCGGTCTGGGAGTAATTTTAGATTATTCGCTGACTGGAGGTCTTGTAGCCACAACAGCAGGTCTTAGCGTTTTGGGAGCTTCGTTGATTTTAGCATTGATTGCTTCCTATTCAATTAAGATTGCTGAACAGTGGGAAAAAGCAATCGTACTGCGTCTTGGGAAGTTTCATTTTCAAAGGGGACCTGGTTTGTTCTTTATTATTCCCATTTTTGATAGCGTTCCTTTCTGGATCGATACAAGAGTTATGACCACATCAATTACCGCAGAGAAAACTCTGACAAAGGATACCGTACCAGTTAATGTTGACGCTGTTCTTTTCTGGAAAGTAGTCGATCCAAAAATGGCCGCACTCAATGTTGCCGATTATGAAAGTGCACTTGGCTGGGCCTCGAAAACGGCACTACGTGATGTTATCGGCAAAACTCAACTGTCCGATATGCTAGAAGGCCGAGACAAGCTCGGAAAGGACTTACTCCGCATCATCGATGATAGAACAGAGCCTTGGGGTATCAAAGTTATTTCAGTTGAGGTCAAAGACGTGCTAATTCCTGCCGCACTTGAAGATGCCATGTCGATGCAGGCACAAGCGGAAAGAGAACGTCAAGCTCGAGTTATTCTTGGTGATTCAGAAAGACAAGTTGCAGAAAAATTTGGCGAGGCTGCACAAACATATATCGAGAACCCCGTCGCATTACATTTGCGAGCAATGAATATGCTCTATGAAGGATTAAAACAAAACTCAACAATTGTTGTGGTTCCAAGTAGTGCCGTTGAGTCCATGGAGTTAGGAAATTTTGCCGGAATCGTGGCACTGTCTAAAGAATTAAAACGTGATCGTGGCGCAAAACTCGAAAGTAATGGAAATATTCCAGAACACCTTCAAACCGAAAATTTAAAAGAACCCATCGAACGACTTGAGACAGATGGTGGATTACATCACTGATGGTTCTCAGGAAAAAATCTCAAGAAGTCTTGTTTATGAAAGACTTCTTGAGGTCAATCTATCCGACAATCATAAAAAATCCGTAGAACAAATATTTGAAGATAAAATTTCGATTTAACAAAAATAAACAGGAGACACAAAGTGAAAAAGATAAGTATATATAAATTTATCGTAGGAATCATCGCAATGATCTTTTCGTGTGCGGGCATCGCCGCAGTACCTGCCACAAATCCAGATCTGCCGATTTCAAAACAGATGCAAAGTAAAAGTACTCAGAGTGACAAGGCGGTTAAAAATACCACCGAAATGATGGCGCATCTTTCCTTTGCAGCACAGGCAATTGATTTGGGACTTAAAAAACCCGCCATGCACAATCTGATGAAGGCCAAAACAATAAGTGCAATGCTAGAGAAATCAAGTCCGGAAATTGTTTCTGAATATGATTTTAAATTTGGCAAGAGCACATATTCTGTTAATGGCATAAATCGAGATTATTATCTTCCTGTTGCTGACACGTCCTTTATTGAAGGACAATTTGCTGAAAAGGATATCTTTGGAAAAAATCCTAAAATGGAGGAGAAGAGCTTGGCTATTGTCCACTCTACTCTCCAGGTGAATTTAAAGGATGTCTCGGCAGCTATTATTTCTGCGGAAAAGTACACAAAAAATGGCAAATTTGATGACGCAAGGACTGCGCTAAACGGGGTATATAAGAATGCGATTAGATCGGAAGAAGTCGTATCGAATCCGGTGTGGACCGTTTGGTCCAATATAACTCTAGCGCAGGATTTTTTAAAACAAAAACAATTTAAGAGTGCTCGATTTGCCCTGAATGCAGCTAAGAGCGATATTGAACAAATTGAAAAAGACAAACTTCTTACTAAAAATGGCGAGGAAGCCAAAGTTCTTAAAAGTGAACTTGAAGAGACAGAAAAAACTCTTAATGAAAAAGATCTTTCGCAAGTTAAAAAACTTGAAGCAAAACTTTTCGATTGGGGACAAAAAATTAAAAACTGGTTGTAACAGGGCCAGTCCCCTTTGCAAGAAACCAAATGGTATCCACAAATATTTGAAGGAGTGGCCCACGGAGGCTATGTGCTCGCCGACGATTCCCAAAAGTCAAATCTAAATTTAATTCTGATAGCAACAGACTCCGAGGTCCATCTTCCCTTCGCAGCTCTGTGGCTGGCCATAGAAGCTGGTGTGACCCTTGGTTGGAATTCGTATCTGGGCCCAAAAATTCGGACTCTTTGTCATTCAAAAAAGTGAAATCGAATCTGATGGAAATCGTCTAGGAGGTACTCGATGAATAGTAACTATGAAATTGGAGTTATTGGCCTTGGCACTATGGGAAGAAATCTTTTGCTCAATATCGCCTGTCACGGATACTCCGCAATAGGCCTGGATAAAGATAAAGCCAAAGTCACGCTTCTTCAGAATGAGGCAAAAAAAATAGCCAATGTTGAAGCAACTCAAGATGTGAAATTATTTATGAACGGCTTACGCAAACCCAGGGCCCTTCTTCTTCTGGTTCCGGCAGGCCCGGCGGTCGATGGGGTGTTGAGCGAGCTTTCTCTGTTTTTAAGTTCTGGTGATTTAGTTATTGATGCGGGCAATTCACATTACAAAGATACAGACCGCCGTGAAAAATCCCATGCCGAAAATGGAATCCATTTTTTTGGAATGGGCGTTTCAGGTGGCGAGGCCGGTGCGCGAAACGGCCCGAGCCTTATGCCTGGCGGAAATAAAGACGCTTACGAGCGTGTGCGCCCCATTCTTGAATCCGTCGCAGCCAAGGTCAACGGTGAGCCCTGCGTAACCTACTTAGGCCCCCGATCTTCGGGGCATTATGTAAAAATGGTTCATAACGGTATTGAATATGGT
>JAYTHR010000118.1:0-1687 GCA_043732425.1 Bdellovibrionales bacterium | reverse complement strand
AAGCTTACGAAGAGGCGAGTCACCGTATTTTCGATCGGGCGACACAAGAATTGCGACTTAGCGGAATGGGCACAACGATGGTGATGGGCTACGTCCGTGACACCAAATTATTTATCGCAAATGTTGGGGATAGCCGCGCCTATTTATACCGAAAGCCTTACGTGTGGCAGGTTACCGAGGATCATTCTTTAATCAACGAGCAAATTCGTCTGGGTTTACTGACGGAAGAACAGGCTCACAAAACTGTAGGAAAAAATGTGATTACCCGTAGCGTAGGATTTGAGCGGGATGTTTTTCCTGATGTGATTGAACGTGAAGTCTCTTCTGGGGACGTTTTTCTATTTTGTTCTGACGGGCTAACCGGGATGGTTACTGACGTGATGATGAGTCAAATTTTTAATCAAACACCCATGGAAAAAGTGACCGCTAAAATGATAGAAAGTGCTTTAGAAAATGGCGGAGACGATAACGTGACGGTTCTTGTTCTTCAGTTTCATGATGTGTAAGGTTGCAAAGCAATGAGTGAAAATCGAAAAACCTTAACAATATACTTAATTGCAAACGATGAAAGTCAGACGAAAAAACTGACGATGCCGATGAGCTATTTTAAGATTTCGGCCTTCATTATTGCGGTCATCATCGTATCATTATTCGCGGGCCTAATCGATTACTTTGGTTTGTTGGCTCAGTCCTTGGAAAATAAAAAATTGAAAATCGAAAATTTGAATTTGCAAAAGCAGTTTCAAGTGGTCGAAGGAAAATTAGACTCTTTGCAGTCCGGATTAGATCGCGTCGGGATGATGACCAGCAAATTAAGATTAATTACCGATACGCAAATGAAGGACCGGGCAGAAAAATTAAATTTTCCCGCAGGCCAGGGGCTTCCCGCGCAAGAGGCGGCTTCAGATCGCATGACGAATGATCAGCTTTTGCAGCAAGAGCCTTTAGTCCAAAATGAAAATCCGGTAAATTCTTTCAAAGGCGAAATGGCGGCCGAAAAGTCATCATCAAATTATGCGACTTTAGTGATTCGAATTGATGAGTCCGTGAAAGATTCGGCCTTGAAAGAACAATCAGTTATAGAATTGTGGGAAATGCTCTCGGACCGACAAAGTCTGTTGTCAGCGACTCCCTACATAAAGCCTGCACGCGGTCCGATTGGTTCTCGCTTTGGATATCGGGTCGATCCCATCAATGGAAAACAGAAAATGCACGCGGGTGTTGATATCGTAGCTTCGCCAGGAACTCCGGTGCGAGCTCCTGCAGACGGAGTCGTTAGTTTCGCAGGTTGGGATGATCAATTCGGAAAATTAGTTTCCATTGATCACGGCTACGGAGTTCTGACTCGGTACGCTCACAATTCACAAATTTACGTTCAAGTCGGTCAAAAAGTTTCGAAATTCGACGTGATCTCAGCAACCGGAAATACCGGACGATCGACAGGGCCACATTTGCACTACGAAGTTCGCGTCAACGGTATTCCTGTGAACCCAATGAACTACATTTTAGACGAAGAATAATCCAACCGTTTCACTAGCCAACGAAACAGTACCTGCAGCTTGGCCCAAAAATGACAATGGTGAAATATCTTGTTCGCATTTATTCTTTCTTCAGGGGGAATATAATGAAAAATTTAATCTTAGTCTCAGATAAAGACACAACTCAAAACGGCCTTAAAAAGGGCTCA
>JAYTHR010000117.1:0-1687 GCA_043732425.1 Bdellovibrionales bacterium | reverse complement strand
TTGAGGCTTGCGTTTCTCGAGACCCTTCGGACACATCCATTCCGTTTCCATTGGCATCTTTCGGCGTTGATTCGCCGCCTTGAGAATGGGAATTAAGAGCTATTAAAAGTAAGGGTAATATCATTAATTTATTCATTCAGATCTCCTATAAGTACAGTTCTTGAGTCGCCGGTGAAATAACGTCCAGTAAATTGTTAAATGTACTGGCAACCTGAGAAGCAACGGTTGGGCCCTCAGCGCTATCTACTTTAGAAATCTCGCCGTTAGGTTTATAGGCTACTTTGATTGTTCCCAGTCCAGGACGAGTCACTATCGATGGCTTTCCGAATCGCTCTTCGTAATCAATTTTAACAATTTTTTTGGCTTGATCCGTAATGGTTGAGATTCGCCCTTTAGGATCATAAGTCAAAGTCACTTTCTGACCTTCAGAGTTTTCAGCAAATGACAGATTCCCCTTGGGGTCGTATTTGAAAGCAGTTTGCCGAGAAGCGACCACTTTACCCTTGTCGTTATAAAAAATAGTCTTTACGGTGGAAACTTTTTTTGTTTGTGGATCGTGAACAAATTCGAGCTTACTGTTGCCAGCTTGTTTTGATTTAATTAAGCCGTCCGCGTAATACTCAAAATTCATTCGCTCATTATTTTTCTTGATAACAACGGGTTTGCCGAAGGTGTCATGATAAGTAATATCCGTTATGCTGCCACTGACATTTGTTAAAACCCGCGACAGAACAACTTGTCCGTTTTCTAAAGGTTTATGCCAGAACTCATAACGATTACTTGCGACGACATCTTTCCCGCAGGTTTTTACCACGCTGGACCAGTAATGATATTTCGGATCGTTGGGCGAAAACTCATACTTGTAATTTTCATTGCACTTATCGCGATCGGTGAAACTTAAAACCCAATCTTTGACGTTGTCGTAGCGAAGTGAAACAAATGTCTTATCCGGCCACATCGCCTTAGTTAAGTTATGAAATTCATTGTATTCGTAGATGTAGACGTCGGCATCTTTTTTAGCCCAGGCATTTTTATTCCAAATCAAATCTTCCTGGGCGCTGTACTTGTATTCGGTCAGAAGACTATTCGGTCCATTAATCGACTTCACTTTTTTATTTGGATAATATTTAAAACTCAGTTTTCTAGCATTGTTGTCTTCTATTTCTTTTAAAAGATCTTTGTCGTAGTTAAATTTTAGAAAATTATTATTTTTATCGTACATCGTGATTAAACGTCCCTGAAGGTCAAAACGTTGAAAACTTCCGTCGGGTAAATTGCGGGTATAATATGTTTTTCCGAGAACAACGTTCTCTACTTCTTTTCCGTTTGCCGAAAACTTCATTCCTTCTTTAATTAGAACGGTAATGCCATACTGTTTCGCTAGGCGAGATCTTTGCGCCTCATCGAGTAACATTTGATTCGCAAGATTTTTCCAATAATCAGGCGAGCTCGATTTGACCTTATTATCTTCTTTCATCTTTGAAATGATTTGATTGATTGTCGTATCTAGATCTTTCTTCGTAATCTCATGGGATGAATACCTGATTTCCTGTCCGTCACCACATTCGGAAATTTTTATATTTCCTTCTGAAGTAGCTTCTAATTTTGTTTCGTACTCAGAACACCAGCCAAAACCGAACATTCCGTTAAAAAGTGTTCGACTTTTATAGGTCCGAATCACTTTCAT
>JAYTHR010000116.1:0-5889 GCA_043732425.1 Bdellovibrionales bacterium | reverse complement strand
CTGCGGCGTCGTTACCGCGATTTCTGGCGCCGGGACAGAGTTTTCTAAGCTGTTGCCGGCTTGAGGCAACTTCGTTTTGCCAGCTTCTGCGTTCGGCACTGAAGTTCCATCGAGTTGGTTAAGTTCTTTTTCCAATTCATCATCCGCGCTGGTTGCAGCGTTTTTTGCGGGCTTGCCGGCATCAGCGGTTTCGAATTCGGCAAACTCGTCTACCGCACCCGCGGTATTGGTTTGTTTTGACGAGTCAGCATCATTTAAGGTCAGATCAGAATCGTTTGAAGCACCAAACCCTTCACCATCGGCGGAGTTAGCCTCGGTTGCGAATTCGTCATCTTGCGCTGCTTTTTTATGGCTTGAGCACGAAAAAGTAAAAAAAACTAAACCCAATATCAGTAACCCTAACTTTGTTTTCTTCATCAATCCTCCTTGACCGATATCGAACCTTACTTCTTTAACTTTAAAACTTCCTGATATTTACCAATCATAACCATGATTGTACCCTCGCGAATACTTGCTACGTATCCACCTTGATTTCCAATTTTATCATTCAGCCGCACCAGGTGAACTTTGCGCTGCTGGTCTGCGACTAACGCTTTCGGGTTTTTTACGTCCCAAATAATTCCAATTAAAACATACGTAGCTAGTGGCCAACGACGAATGGGCTCGACAGAATCATCAATTCGAGGAGTCGTGTCTATCACGGGGGCGGCCGCAGCGATCAACTTATTAATTAAATATTCGGGTAGCCGAAATGGATCTCGTTTGAAATCGTTGTTTCCAGCCCGCGGAGATGCATTTTTTGAAGTTGGCGCCGTCGTAGCGGGGCCGCCAGTGGGCTTCAAAGCTGGATTCGCGGTCGTGGCACCGTTTATGTTTGCACTTCCATCCGTACTTCCATTTGCAGCTCCATTAGCGGCTCCGTTCGCATTCGTCGCTTCAGCTCCAGTAGCGTTGGAACTGGGAGTTGAGTAAGAGTTTGAGATCGCATTCGATAATGAATTGGGATTCGAGGCTGGATCGGAATAGGAATTCGACGAGCCCCGTTGAGAACGACCGCCTCCATTTTTTTGTCCCCGAGCCGGAGATACTGAGGCCATTAATAATAACGAAATGAAAAATATTAGTTTTATCATTTGGTCGGCCCCTGAGCTTGTTTAAACCCAATAATATCACCCTTGAAGCGAATGAGAGAGTCATCGGGACCGTTTCCCACGCTTCTTTCGATCACAAAATCGCGGATTTTAATAATCTTTTCTTCACGCGATAAGATTTCTAGAAATTGGACGAACTGGTTAAAGCGCGCATTGACTGCCAAATCAAAAACTAATTCCTCGACGCTTTCGGCCCCGATGGCCGACGAACTTACCACAGGAGCAGAAGTTTTTCGGGCCAAAGAAATAACATTCACGCCGGCCGAGACGGTTGCACGGTTAATAATTGCCGTTAATTCTGTGTCTTTAAATTCATTGGGGATCTTGGCTTTAACGACCTGTAGATCACGCGCCAAAGAGGCCAAGTTAGCTCGCATTTCGTCTTCTTTTTTGATCGTTTTTTCAGTGTCTTTTTTCTTTACTTCTTCAACCGTTACTTCCCCATTGAGCTGCGTGATTTGCGCCTCGAAGGTCGCACCATTATCGTAGTAGAGGAAAAAATAGGCCGCCGTGAGTACCACTGCAAAAATAAAAACTCGCAGCATTGAAAACTGACCTATTAGCTTAATCAGCTTCATGGAGTTGGCGCTCCCACGACAAAATTCGCTTTGACGTTAAATGTGGTGGTCGTAATCCCTGGACCCAGGCTATTGATTTTAGTCTCTTGATTCGTTGGCGAAACCCCCACCAGAAATGTGGCGCTGCCAAGCTTTTCTAAGAACCGGGAAATATCTGAAGCGACATCGCTTTCGGAATTCAGAAATAACTCAGTTCCTTTAAGCTCAAGTTTGTTGATCCAAACGCTTTCGGGAATATTATCTTGAAGGTACAAAAAAAGTTTAAGCTCATTTATTTTTTCATTAGCCACTTTTTTCATGAAATTCATTTGAGCATTGAGCTTGGTCTGATCTTCTTCGAATTTTTTAATTTCTTCAGCTAAACCTTTTCTTTTGTCATTAAACTGCTTGAGGTCAGCAATTTTAGCTTGAATTTGTACAATCTGATTTTTGAGTTCCGGTATTTGCGAATTTTCATAAAAATAAAGCCCTAACGGACCAATGAGAATAACCACGAAACGCTTTATAAAATCAAGATACAGCTGTTTTTTATCATCATCCGGAGCGAAGTTATCATCTTGACCCGACAGAATAAATGTCTTGAGCAGGTTAATTTTAATCATTTTTCACCCAATTGTCTTAGGCCGAGGCCGAAAACAACAGAAACAAATGGGGCGATTTGTTCCAAATAAGACGTTGAAAGGCCCTTATTATTGGTGCGAATTTTTTGATAGGGGTTTAGCGGCTCAAAAGAAATCTTAAGGGCTTCCGTCAAATGATCAATAAGGCCTGCCGTCTGGCTGGCGCCGCCGGTGTGGTAAGCGCGCGCAATCGTGAGACCGTTGGCCGTCGACGAATAAAAATCGATGCTATTTCGTATTTCTTCGGTCACGAACTCAAGGGCGATATTCATAAAAGTCCTCGTGTTCTCAGGAACTTCTTGGCTACTGCTTTGAGATATTTTTAAGGATTCCGCCTCATCAAATGTTACCCCCATGTTTTTACTGATTTCATTTGTAAAGTGGAAGCCACCGACCGGAATATCCCGCGAAAAAATAACCTCACCTTGATACAAGACTAAAAAATTTGTAAGCGAGGAACCAAAGTTAAAAAGCGCAATCGGTTCCGTTGTTTTTCCATAATTCATTTCAAAAACGTTAGCTAAGGCCAAACTATTCACATCTAAGATCGAGCATTTTAAGCCGGCCTGTTGAACGGACTGCATATAATTTAATATGAACTCATTCTGGGCAGCGACGATCAGCAGATCCATATTTGCAGCCTGGCCGGAGTTAATAGAAAGTTTGTGAAAATCGAGAGTCACTTGATTGATATCAAAAGGTAAGTACTGTGCCGCCTCATACCGGACCTGTTCCATCAAATTTTTAGTTTCGGCCTTCGGCATAGATATTTTTTTAACGATGACGGCAGTGCCGGAAAGGCCAATGCAAGTGTTTTTGCGCGTAAATTTTTTTTCCTTGTAAATAGATTTGATGGATTCCGCAACTAACAATGGATCCGTGATTTCTCCGTTATTCAGCGCCGATTGGGGGCTTTGAATAAAAGCAAAATTATCAATCGTGGCGCCACCCGAGGATAATGATAATTCAGCCAATTTTATGGAGCTGGACCCGATGTCTAGGCCCAAAACTTTTTTAGATAGAAAAAACATGATGTGTTGTAACTCCCCAGTTTTGATTATGGGTTCTGGGGCTTAGGTCTGTCAAAGAGAAGGCCTACTGAAGTCTAGATTGGTATCCAAAAAAGAATAGGCTCAAAGAGCTGGAAAAAATAAGTCGACATACCAAATACCAACAGACTTTAGTCCAAACAAATACAATATTGCGGCTAATGCTAAAAATGGTCCGAAGGGGATCATCATTTTTAAGCCCTCAGATTTTTTCCGCGAAAGAATAATTCCTACGAGGCTTCCGACCACCGATGAGGCTAAAATAATAAAAGGAATCGATTTCCAACCGAGTAAAGCGCCCAACCAGGCTAGCAATTTAATATCGCCCCCACCCAGACCATCTCGTCCCGTGAAAACAAAATAGATGTAGGCCACAAGCCATAGAACACCCCCACCAAACATAACCCCGAGAACAGCATCCAGAAATGATCGTTCCGGATTAATCGCGGCTCCGATAAGACCAATTACCAAGCCCCCGAGTGTAAATTCGTCGGGAAGAATCATGTGATCGTAGTCAATTACGCTTGCAGTAACTAATCCGAAAATGAGAATCAGGTATTCGAAACTAGTCCAATTGACGCCGTAAACGTAAATTAAAGCGGCGAAAAGACACGCCATAATAAATTCAACAAGCGGATAGCGAATGGAAAATGGCGTCGCACATTTGGAACATTTTCCGCCCAGAAAAAAATATGAAAATAAAGGAATATTTTGATACCAAGGTATAATAACGTCGCATTTTTTGCAGTGACTTCGCCCCCATATCGATTCGTTCGCGGGCATACGGTAAATCAGCACATTAGCGAAACTTCCAAAGCAAGCACCAAAAAGAAACCCAAAAAAGACTTCAAATATTTTTAAATCAGACAATTTCTTTCCTTCTAAAAAAATGAGAGGCGACAAACAACCAAAAGAAGGTCCAGCCCAGGCAAATGCAAATAGCCCACAAAAAATCTAATCCCGTCGGAGGAGTTTTAAGAAAGTAATACGCCTTCCAATTGATCCGATAAAATTGCGGAATCACCACATCAAGGAATTTGACAAACTGGTTGAGGCCTGCCGAATCTAATTTTTTCAAGAAGAATTCAATATCCGGCACGGAATAGGAAAGTATCCAGTAGCAAAATGTAAGTGCTAGCGACAAGATTGGCCGCACGATCAGGCCCATAGCCAGCGCAAAGCTAGAAAAAACTAATGATTTTAAAAATGATGTCGCTGCACAAATAAAAAAGGGGCCAGATAAAGACCACCGGCCGCTAGAAATTAATAAACTAAGCCCAAAACCAAAAGTAAAAATTAAACTGAGAATAAATAAAGATCCGAAAGAGCCCACAATAATGTGCCAGCGCGGTAGCGGACGCACTAGAAGCACAAAAAGAGTCTTGCGGTCGATCTCGCGCTGAATCGCGTAAGAGCCCATCATCGCCGAAATGAAAAGCAAACCAATTTCCAGACCCCCGAGGCCAAAATCAAAAAGCAATCGGTCTTGGACTGCAAAAGTTAAGGTACTAAGAAGATAACTAAAACCTAAAAATAAAATACTCGAAAAGACAACGATGTTAAAAAACTTCAATCGAATCCACTCGCGAGTACCTAGCAAAGACAAAGTCAAAACGGAAGCTAGTGAACTCATGAGTTTAGCCCGTCACTAAAATCAAGCTTAAATTGACTGTACGCTTGCTCAAGAGTTGAAAAATCTTTTTTAAATAAATTTAATAGCCCGCTGTAAACGACTGTTCCAGCGTGAATTATAATAATATGATCACACAACTCTTCAATGTCCTCAAGAAGATGACTACTCATCAAGATCGTTTTCTTTTTGTCTTTCAGTGAACTCAGGATTTGTTTGATGAGAATGCGGCCATCAGGATCAAGACCCGACATGGGCTCGTCGAAAATTAAGAATTCCGGATCATTTATCAAGGCTTGCGCAATACCAATTCGCTGAAGCATTCCCTTTGAGAATTCTTTCAGTTTTTTATTCCGGGCGTGGGTTAATTTTACTAAGTTGAGAACAGCACTGGCCGCAATGTCGAAATCGGCGCTTTCTTTTTGCCCCAGCTTCCAATGAAGTTTCAGAAATTCTTGAGCCGTCAGAAACTCTTGAAAAAAAGGACGCTCGGGCAAAAATCCAATTTTTTTACGATGCTGCAGAGACAATTTTTCATTGAAAAAAAGTATTTCCCCGGAATCTGCAAAAATAAATTCTAAAGCACATTTAATCGATGTTGTTTTTCCCGCACCGTTGGGTCCAATTAGCCCTACGAATTGGCCCTGTTCAATACAAAAATTAATATCTTTTAGGACCTGCTGGGATGGCTTATAAAAATCGGACCGAAAGCTTTTCTTTAGCTTTTTAATCTCTAGTATGTTCATAGATTTTGAAGTGCCTTTAAACTTTTTACCATTTCACGAACAATATCATACTGCTGTGAAGTTGCTGGAATTAAATCTCCACGACCTAAAATCTCGCTGACTTTTGCACGCGTGA
>JAYTHR010000115.1:0-1690 GCA_043732425.1 Bdellovibrionales bacterium | reverse complement strand
TTTTTGCGGATGATTTATTGGCGTTGGAATGCTTAAAAAAAACGGACCGCATTGGTTTACTTGAGGTTTCGCAAGTCCCAGATGCTGGCCGCTGCGTTATCATTGTTTCGCAAAATGACCCCGGTTTACTGGCAAAAAATAACGCGACAACTTTTAAAAATACGCGCGACTTTGAAAAACGTAGATACACTTTCACGAGCGATGGTTTATTAGAACTTTATGATGGTGGTTCTGCCCAGGAAATTCAATTTACCCAGGCAAAAAACCCACTGAGTTACAGCGTTGGAAATGGCGAAATTGTCGTGCGACTTCCAAGTGGTCAAAGAATAAATTTCTCAGCAAGTCCCAAAGGGCAAAAAGGAATAGTTAAATCCTTTACGGGGTTTGTCGCTGCCTCTGAGTCAGCAGAAGGGTTCAAGCTAACTCCTGCTGGGTCAGACACGGTGCTAGTCAGCGAAGTCACTACGGGATCATTCCCGCACGATAAAAAGAATTCTAACTTCACTCTTGTCGGTGCGAACGGAGTCGTTGCAACCTATAAAACGAGCGCTATTTTCCAGTCGGGAAGTGCAAGCTATCCCCTGATTCGACCTGACTTTGTCTCAAACATTTCGAAACAAAAACCCGAGAAGAAGTCATCATCACCCTCTTTACCACCACCCGTTCCTACCGAAACCAAGACCATTCCCCCGGTTGCGACCGTGGCACTAAAGCTTGAACCTATGGCACGCGAGGCTTCAAATGGAAAACCTGAAGTCAGCACAAAAAATAAAAGCACGACGGCAGTGATCGCGAGTGAATGTTCGAATTCGCAGGTCCTGATTGAAAAACTTAATCAAGAGTACTTAAAAATTCAGGGTGAATTAACGCTCTCGAAATTAGCTTTTTATTACTTAAAGGATTCCGCTGGTGATACGGAAAGCCTTGAAAATAAAATTAAAACCTTATTGACGCAGAAAGATTTACCAAAGTATCAAAAAATAATTGAAAAAAAAGTGAAGTTAAATGCGGGGCTTATTTCCCTGAAAGATCACTTTTTGACGACGCAGAAAAAATGGACCGAAACTAAAAATGAAAAGTATTTACTAGCCGATCTGGATTTTAAATATATATCGCTCGTGAATGAAGTTGAGAAAAAATCAGCTTCTAAAAACCAGATTATTAATTTTGTCAGGATGATTGACTCATCCTATCGGCTCAGCGCTAATTCTGCAGAGGATAAATTACTGGGTTTAGAAAAAAGAGTCGTCGTTTTAAACCAAAAAATAGATGCCAATTTGGATAAAATAAAGTCTCTGAAAGCTTTATGCCATCTCGAGGCGCAAGCTACTTGTTTAAATTGTTTGGTGACTGGCAAAGACGATAATTTAAGTACTTTGAAAGATGTATCTGATCATCAGTCTTTATCCGAATCGATTCAATGGGGTTCATTCTGGCTTCATACCGGGAAAAAAACGAAAGCTCCTGCTGGCAATTAGGCTTCCTGCTGCTTTTTCTCTATCCAATTTTTAAGACTTGATTCGGTGAAGCGCCGATGACCACGACCCGTCTTTATGCAGGCAATCTGACGCCGTTTCACCATGCGGCGAAGGGTATTCTCAGAGACTCCTAATATTTTCGAAGCTTCGTTGATCTTGAGCGGTTTATTTTTAAACAGCGGAGAAAGGATTTTCTTCGTTTTTGAGGGCTT
>JAYTHR010000114.1:0-1691 GCA_043732425.1 Bdellovibrionales bacterium | reverse complement strand
ATGGGCACGTTCCTGGATTGGGGTTTACCAAAAGATCTTTTTTTACCTTTCGCCGAGCAATTATACGATCTTCGGCCAGGTCAAGAAATCATTGTGTATGCTTATTTAGATAAAAGTCAGCGCATCTCGGCGTCTATGAGGCTAGACCGACATTTAAAAAAATTCGATTCTCAAGATAAAAGTTTTAAAGTCGAACAAACCGTCGAACTATTTATTTGCGGAAAAACAGATCTGGGATACAAGGCCATCATCAACGGAACCCATTTAGGCATTTTGTTTGAAAATGAAGTATTTCAGTCTCTTCACTACGGTCAAAAAATTCCGGGCTATATTAAAAAGATTAGGGACGACGGAAAAATTGACCTTTCTTTAAGTAAAACGGGACACCGCGCGGCAGAAGATATTTCGCCAAGGATTCTAGAAATGCTGGATGAAAATAACGGATTTTTGGCAATCAATGATAAAACGGCGCCAGAAAAAATATATGAACTATTCGGTGTGAGTAAAAAAAAATACAAAATAATTCTGGGCGATCTTTATAAAAAAAAATTAATTCTGATTACAGACGATGGGATTCGGTTAGTAACAAACACCAAGGAATAACCTGAATTTTTTTCTTCAAATTAGTCCTTGGCGATATTATGCTCTAAGCTACGTCGTGATTATAATCGTAGGGGACATCCGTAATTGATTTTTTACGACGCGCCTGTAGAGAAGCCATTTGATGGTGTTTTCGACCCATTACTTCGTGTAAAGTCTCAGTTACCTTTTGTACGCAGTCGTAGAAATGATCCCCTTCTTTAGTGACCGTAATGAAATTTTTGTAACGAGGGATTTTTAGGCGGACCTGACACTGAAAGTGCGGTTTTCGGGTCAAGCTTCGATGCCGATCTTCTTGTACTTTAACAAAAACAGATGAATTTTCAAAATTCTGTAAAAAGGGCGCAATGGATTCCTCAATTTTTGTGCGCAGGTAATCTTCTAAGTTCTCAGTTCTTTCAAAGTCTCGGATAACAATCTGTGTTTGCATTCATCCTCCTCTAGATTAAGTTCGTAAGAATATACGAACATGCTTAATTATGAGTCTTGAATATTGATTTGTTAAATATATAATATCTAAGTCATAGATAGGAAAAAGTTATATATGAATTATAATCACCTCTTTTATTTTTATACCACGGCTCGTCTCGGGGGCATCAGCAAGGCTGCCGCCGCATTAAAAATCAGTCAGCCCTCTTTAAGTGTCCAGCTAAAAACCTTTGAAGCTCAGGTCGGTAAAAAACTTTTTCAAAAATTCGGCCGAGGCGTGCAGTTATCCTTAGACGGTGAACGGGCTTACAAACACTGTCAGAAAATATTTGCAGCAGTCAGTGACTTCGAAATATTTCTTAAAGGCCATGATCTTGGTCCGAGTAAGCTCAAAGTCGGGATCAGTTCGCAAATTGAAAGCCCTTTTGTGGCCGATCTTTTTTCAGTTGTTTATCAAAAAAATAAAAAAATAAGACCACCGGTCCAAATCACTTCCGGCAATCAAAATCAATTGCTGGAACAACTCCGCAGCGAAGAAATTGATATGATGCTAACGAACTCCTTTGCTTACAGTAATGAATTTCAAGTCAGGGCTGAAATTAATATGCCCGTTGGCTTATTCATCGCCAAATCTAAATTTAAAGAAATTTCTGTCAAACAGC
>JAYTHR010000113.1:0-1692 GCA_043732425.1 Bdellovibrionales bacterium | reverse complement strand
GAATTAAATAAAGCATTTCATAGTGCGACCAATTTTTTGCGGTTCCACGCCATCCTAATGATAAAGCTCCATAAAGAGTGCGACGAATTTTATTTTTTGCCCGGTCCTTTAATGTGGCTAAATCAGGAATTAAACCGATGAACCAAAATACCGTTGAAACAGTAGCGTATGTAGAAATCGCAAAAACGTCCCAAAGTAACGGCGAACGAAAATTCACCCAAAGCGGACCCCGCTGGTTCGGATACGGAAATAACCAGAAATCTAACCAAGGTCGACCCGTATGGATCAACGGAAAAATTCCCGCTGTCATAACGGCAAAAACCGTCATAGCTTCAGCCGAACGCGCGACAGAGGTTCTCCATTTTTGACGAAATAAAAATAAAATGGCTGAGATCAGTGTTCCGGCGTGACCAATACCCACCCAGAAAACGAAAGTCACAATCATCGTTCCCCATCCCACAGGATGATTCACTCCGAGTAAGCCGATACCGGTCGAGATAATAACGGCGATTGTTAAAATGTAAAAGATGAATAAGGCTTTAGCCCCTAAAAACAAAGCCATCCATTCTTTCGACGGAATTCTCTCCACCGGAGCGCAAATATCATCGGTAATATCTTTTAAAGATTTATCACCTAAAATCAGAGGGTTTCGTTTCATAGGTATCATGAGTGGATCCCTTCTGGCTGCGCGGCTGGCTGTTGGGCGTGACTACCCTTTTCTTTTTTCTCGGTGACTTTGTCATTGTTACGAATTTTAGACATGTACCTGACGGACGGTTTCGCAAACCACTCTTCAAGTAGGGCGTAAGCTCGTTCTTCCGATTTAAACACTTTGGCGACTCGTGAATTATCATCGTTAAGATCACCAAATACGATAGCATCAGCTGGACATGCCGTTTCGCAGGCCACTTTAATATCGCCGTCTTTTAAAGGACGGTTTTCGTATTTAGCTTTGTTTTTACCTTCTTTAATACGTTGAACACAGAAAGTACATTTCTCCATGACTCCACGAATTCGCACAGTCACTTCAGGATTTAAAGCCATGTGCATTGGTTTTTCAATCAGCTTTGCATAGTTGAACCAATTGAAACGACGCACTTTGTACGGACAGTTGTTCGAACAGTAACGGGTTCCAACGCAGCGGTTGTAAACCATTTCATTAAGTCCTTCGGAACTATGAACAGTAGCTGCTACCGGACATACCGATTCGCACGGAGCATTGTCACAATGTTGGCAAGTGATCGGCTGAAAAACAGTTTCTGCCGTTTCTGCAGCGCCCACATAGTAACGATCGATACGAATCCAATGCATCTCGCGACCCTGCATCACATATTTTTTACCAACAACGTGAATATTATTTTCCGACTGACAGGCTGTCATACACGAAGAGCAACCGGTGCAGGAATTTAAATCAATCGTCATTCCCCACTTGTGGCCGTTGTACTGATGACCCGACCAGATAGACCATGTGTGATGGCGCGTGATATTAGCGCCCTTAGATTCTGCGTAATCTTTGTTTGTGGCTTGAACGACGATTTGTCGCCCTTCCATCGAATTATGGCCTTGGGTTGTGACGAGTGAATAATCTTTATGTAATTTTTTAATTTCAACAGTGTTTCCAGAAAACGAGATTTCGTTATTCTCTATTTTTGAAAGTAAATAGGCATTTTGACCGATTTGATTTCCGACTTT
>JAYTHR010000112.1:0-1694 GCA_043732425.1 Bdellovibrionales bacterium | reverse complement strand
GATGGCTTTGATTAAATTCCAACGCATTTCTCCGTGTAAATTCTGAATGCGGCATTCAACTTCAAAGTCTTCGGCATGCCCCAGACTTTTCATCCAGGTTTTTAAAAAAACACGTAAGTCATCGGGGTGAAAAGCCATCTGCCAACCCATACCGTGGCTTTGCTGATCCGTAAGACCCGTATAAGAGCACCAACCCCGATTAAAATAATCCATCGTACCATCGGCTTTTGATCGCCAAACGGCATGGGGAATCGAGTTTGCTAAGTTTTGGTACCGACGAAGGCTTTCTAATTCGAGTTGTGCCAGTCGCAGGTAGCGTTCATTTTGAGAATACTCTTTTATTTTTAAAGCCTGCTCTTCAATTTTCTTAGATTTTTCATACAAATCTGCAAACACGCCAACCTTAGAACGTAACACATTTTCTTCAAAAGGCTTAAAAATATAATCCACGGCGCCCGACCGATACCCCTTAAAGACGTAAGCATCATCTTTATTAATTGCGGTCACAAAGATGATCGGCGTGTACTTGCACTCCGGTAGGCTTTTGATTTTCATCGCGGCCTGAAACCCATCCATTTCGGGCATCTGGACATCTAATAATATGACGGCGAACTGATACTGCGAAGCTAGGCTGACGGCTTCTGCACCTGATCTAGCTTTAACTAAATTATAGCGTGAATTTGATAAGATCGCCTCAAGGGCAATAAGCCCATCTAGACGATCATCCACTAATAAGATATTAATACTATTTTCCATCACGTTTTCTAAATTCCAGGCGACATCGTCGCTTGATTTTCGGTTGATTTAGTTAACCAACTGTACATGATCGCGAGTAAATCTTCTTCATCTACGGGCTTCGTGATATAATCCGAAGCTCCGGCCTCTAGACATTTTTCGCGGTCACCTTTCATAGCTTTTGCGGTCAAGGACACGATCGGAAGACTTCTAAATTGTTCTAATTTTCTAATTTCACGAGTGGCTTGTAGACCATCCATTTCCGGCATCATCGTATCCATCAGTACCAGGCGCGTGTCTGGATTCGACTTTAGAATTTGCAATCCTTCAATGCCGTTTTCAGCGTAGATCACTTCCATTCCGTGGGATTTCAGTACATTTGTTACCGCGAAGATATTTCTCATATCATCATCAACAAATAGAATTTTGTAGCCAGTGAAATCAGCGTCCGCGGGAAGATGAATCGAATTCACGACCGCTTCATCTCGGAAATCAGAAGCTAGGTTAAAATCGGCTCCTGAGTACTTGAGTGGTAATATTAAAGTGAACTGACTACCGACTCCGGATTGGCTTTCAACTTCTATCAGGCCCCCTAACAGGCGCGCAATTTCGCGACTGATCGTTAAGCCAAGCCCTGTACCACCGTATTTACGACTGGTCGTACCGTCTGCCTGTTGATACGCTTCAAAGATCATATTTTGTTTTTCTTGCGGAATTCCGATACCGGTGTCGACCACTTTAAACTGAATCACGCTAGTCGCTTTATTCAAGCTATCAATTTCATAACGACGTTTCTTATCACCAAGCATAATTTGCAACTTCACTTGGCCTTTTTCAGTAAATTCAAAAGCATTCGAAAGTAAATTTTTTAAAATCTGCTGCAAACGATTTTTGTCCGTAAAAATATTTTTAGGCAAACGCTCGTCGACCTGAACTTCGAAACCTAAAGACTTATGTTC
>JAYTHR010000111.1:0-1698 GCA_043732425.1 Bdellovibrionales bacterium | reverse complement strand
CGAGTCCCTCTGCCACCTCCAATCTCTGGAATCAAAAAATCAAAAAAAAACTTAAGTACATGAAATCACTGATAAGTGTTTTCACGTACTTACAACAGTGACCTGGCCGGGGATACTTTGGGTTAGGACCGAAAAAGCCTTTTGTATGTCTTAGCCTTAAAGTAAAAAAAGTTTTTTAGAATTTAAAGACGTCAACTTGGTTAATCATTTTCACGATCTATAATTTCAATGATTTCATCTTTAACAGACATCTTTAATTCGTAATCGTGATTGTGCCACTCATCGAGGCGTGGTTTGAACAGTTGTAAAATAAAGTATTCGGCGCAGTTTGCGGAACTACGAATGTCAGGGTTCCACTTTGAATATTATTGTTAGTCACACCCGAGTTGTACGCGTTTCCAATGGCAGTTCCGGCCGATGTGGAAATAAAAAAGGGATGGCCCGTTGCTGAGACGTTAAACGTGTAGGTTTGGCCTCGCTGTAGGGTGATCGCAGGATTGTTGGCTGAGCTATTCAGATTATAACTTGTCGGTCCATTGGGTGCTGTTACCGAAAACACGGTTCCTGTTACGACAGCAGCTGGTGCTGAGGACGTATTGCTACACGCTGTAATGAATCCGAATAAACCTATTATAATTAAATTTTTCATACTGAAAAGTTATTTGCAACTACAAATCAGGTCAACCGAAAAGATGAAAAAGTTCTAAACAGAACTCGTGGTGTTGCGGCGGCCTCGTAACATAACGGTTAAGGCGATTAAATCAGGAAAAATCCCCAGGGGCGGCCGGGGATACTTTGGGTTAGGACCGAAAAAGCCTTTTATTTGTCTTTGCCTCGGGTGGGCATTTTTTAAAGCTTGTAGGCAGCCTAAACGGAAGAATTCTAATTCCTACAATCCAGAAATTCTTAGATTTTGAGAACAGTCGTCCCGACATTCGGGACGTTTACTTGCGCGAGGGTGCAATCCAAAAAATATGACTGAACGAAGCTGCGATACGCTGAGCCCCAAGTACTTCTGCGCTTCTTTTTGCCATGCCTAGTAGGCTGCGCGACTGATCACTTTCCTTGATACCTTATGGATGATGGCTCCCGAAAATCTATCGCAACAGTGCGTTCCTCCCGAATTTTGCCGACTCTCACGGCCGAGAAAATGTTTTCGTGCTTTCCTAAACCTTTCTCCTGCGGAAACATTTGTGCTGCTGTATTTCTAGGTCACCATTGCGAAGTCAGGATAGCAGATGATCGGCACCGATGATATTCTAGCAGTGGCTGAACGAAATTTTTTCTCGATTTAAGCCCAAGTCTTTGGCTCTTGGAAAACTATTGTCTTCTGCGCAAGTAAACGTGCCGTGTCGACGGCACGACTGTGAATTCCATTATGGAATGACGTTATTTCATAATGAAAAAACTGCTATTTGTTGTCTTGAACAGCTTCTTTGGCTTCCTTCGCAGCAGACTCTATTTTATTGCTGACTATCTTTCCGGAATTTGCGTTTACTAAAACCTCATGAATCTTTTTATCCTGACCAATAATATCGAAACTATAAACATCCTGTCCCATTTCGTGTTCGAATTCGCTACTCTTTACATTGCCAGGAACTTTTTTTATTGCAATCGAAGTGGCCTCTTCCATTGACAGTTTCGGTTTTGATTCAGCCGCGTACATCGAAATTGAAAAAAAACTACTAATAAGAGCGC
>JAYTHR010000110.1:0-5957 GCA_043732425.1 Bdellovibrionales bacterium | reverse complement strand
CAACGAAAGCAGTTTTATGTGCAGAATGCTTCTGTGAAAATTCAATGATGTGCTTTTCGTCAGCTTGTAAGCCTTTGCCTTTCCAAGATCTTTTTGCTTTTTCTTTTGCGGCTTGCATAACTTTCTCGAAGCCAGCTTCATCGACCTGCAAGTTTTCTTCGGCCGCGATCAAAGCAGTTAGATCGACGGGAAAGCCATAGGTATCGTAAAGTTTAAATGCTGTTTCGCCAGAAACTAATTTTTGATTCTGTTTTTTTAATTTAGCGATTTCATCTTGAAGAATGGAACTGCCATTATCTAAAGTTTGCAGAAATCGTGATTCTTCATCTTTTAGCGTCGCTAAGATCAAATCTTTTCGTTGCAGTAATTCCGGGTAGGCCGCACCCATGTGGTGAATTAATGTTTCGCTCATCAGCGGTAATAAAGAATGCTGCGTCGATAATTTTCGCCCGTACCGAACGGCTCGGCGAATAATGCGGCGAAGAACGTAACCGCGCCCTTCATTCGAAGGCAAGGCTCCGTCAGCTAACAAGAACGACGTCGAACGGCAATGATCTGCTAACACGCGCATCGCCGCGACTTGATCTCGAATCTTAGCGTCTGTTCGTAAAGTTTCCGGATTCGTCACGTAACTTAAGCCCGTTAATTTAGAAGCTTGATCAAGCATCGGAGCAAAAACATCGGTATCGTAATTAGAAAATTGACCTTGTAAAGCAGCGACCAAACGCTCGAAGCCTGCGCCCGTATCAACGGATGGTTTTGGCAGAAGAGTTTGTTTTCCCGGAGCTTCCTCATAAAACTGCATGAAAACTAAATTCCAAACTTCGACGAAGCGATCTTCGCCGACCGCAATTCCTTTGTAGGGGTCAGATTCGCGGCCTGCCTTGGGACCGTGATCATAAAATATTTCAGTGCACGGACCGCAGGGGCCCACATCACCCATGCGCCAAAAATTATCTTTTTCAAAACGAAAGATACGATCTTTGGGAACGCCCTCTTGCTGATGCCAGATGTTCGCCGCTTCGTCATCGGTGGTGTAGCACGTGACGTAAAGTTTTTCTTTTGGAATACCTAATTCTTTGGTTAAGAATTCCCACGCGAAGTGAATCGCTTCTTTTTTAAAATAATCTCCGAACGAAAAATTTCCTAACATTTCAAAAAAAGTATGATGGCGCGCAGTGAAACCCACGTTGTCTAAATCATTATGCTTTCCGCCGGCACGGACGCATTTCTGCGAGGAAACGGCCCGGGTATAACCGCGATTATCTAGGCCTAGAAAAGTATTTTTAAATTGATTCATCCCCGCGTTGGCGAAAAGTAAAGTGGGATCATTTTCAGGTATCAAACTAGAACTAGCTACCGGAGTATGACCATTTTTTTTAAAATAATTAATAAAGTCATTTCTAATTTCGTTACTCGTCTTCATAAGACAGGGCTCCTGCGTTGTATTCATTTTTTAAAATTTGTTCTACAATTTCTAATTCGTAACCACGGCTTAATAAAAAGCGCATGATTTTGCCTTTTAGTTTCTGCGATTCAGAACTCGTTAAGTCATTAAAAACATTCTTCGACCATTTCGCAAGGACAAGGTCGCAAGCCTTCGAAAATTCTTGGTCCGAAGTCGATTGAATCTGGGGTAAACCTTTGGCTTCCAGCTTCTGATTGATAACTTCAATTCCTTGACCGCGTTGGTGTAACTGCTCAGCCAACTTTAAAGTTAAATCCTCTGGGGTCGCTAGCCATTTTTGCATTTTGGCCCAGCTTAACGCTTCATCGATGATGTCCGAGGCGCACTGGTGTTCCATTTTTTGGCGCAGTTCTTTTTCCGAATGATCACGGTGAGCCACATAATCCATTATTTTCTTTTTTGCCTGAGCCAGATCCATAAAAAGATCCTAATCTTTCAACATCGAAATGACAATCACTGAGCCCCGTGGCCCACGCGGTTTTGACTCGGGTAGAAAAGAATTCGGCTTTAAAGCCTGTTACCGTGTTAAAAATTATCGATAATTTACCTGAGGGAGTTATTTATGTTTGAAACAATTGGTTTGTTCGGAGTCATTTTATTTTTTGTGGTCATTTCCGTTATCGGCGGGGCTTTCACGACGGTACAACAAGGAACCGTTTCTGTAATTACCATGTTTGGTAAATACCGACGGGTCATGTATCCCGGCCTTAATTTCAAACTGCCTTTTCTAGAAATTGTTTTTCGTCGTATTTCTATTCAGAACCAATCGATTGAGTTACAGTTTCAGGCCATCACCAATGACCAGGCCAACGTGAATTTTAAAGCCATGCTGCTTTATTCGGTCATTAATCAAACGGAAGAGACGATTAAAAGCGTGGCATTCAAGTTCATTGATTTTACAAGCCTGATGCAAACGTTAAATAGAACCGTTGAGGGAAGTGTGCGCGGATTCGTGGCGACGAAAAGACAAAACGAGATTTTAGCTCTACGCCGTGATATTACGGAAGCGGTAAAAGCCAACTTAGATGAAGATCTTAAAAGTTGGGGCTATCACCTGATTGATTTGCAGCTAAACGATGTCACTTTCGATGAAACAATTATGCAGTCGATGGCGCAAGTCGTGGCTTCTAGTAATTTAAAAGCAGCGGCGGAAAATGAAGCTCAGGCCTTATTGATTCGAAAAACTAAAGAAGCGGAAGCGAATGGTTTAGCTGTACGTATTTCAGCAGAAGCCGAGAAAATTGCGTCGCAACTGCGTGGAGAAGGAATTTCTTTATTTCGTGAAGAAGTTGCCAAAGGAATGAGCCGGGCGGCTGAGGAAATGAAGCACGCGGGATTAGACTCATCATTTATTTTATTTTCAATGTGGACCGATGCGATCAAGCACTTTGCAGAAAACGGCAAAGGCAACGTGATTTTCCTGGATGGTTCTAACGAAGGCTTAGACAAATCGATGAAGCAAATGATGGCGCTCAGTCGTATTGAGCATTCAAAGTTATAATTAAAAAACTTGGCCCTTTGCTAAGATCCACGAATAAAAAATAACGGATTCTTCTTCCGTTTTTAGAAGATTCAGTTCTTTTTTCATATCTGTCACTAGCTCTTCGGTGACCCGGCCGGTGGAAATCAAGTTGTCGGCTCCGCTGAGTAAGAGATTGATCCAGTAATCGATAAATTGGGCACGTTTTTTTGGTGTGCGGTTGTCGTATTGATGAGTCAAAACTTTCGTGGAAACATTTTGGTAACCGGCCGCCAATAAATAATTCGCTAGTTTGCCACCGACGAAGGGATCGCCTTTTAATGAATACTGAAAGTCGTTGAACTCAAACCAGTACTTTAAAGTCGACGGTGAGTAGGGATGGCAATAGAATGTCGAATTAAAAACTTCGTTGCAGTAAATAATTCCTTCAGGCTTTAACACGCGTTTTATTTCTTTCAAAACTCCAATGGGATTTTGCACGTGTTCGAGCAGCCAGCAAACAAAGGCTCCGTCGAAAGAATTTTCGGCGAAAGGCATATTCATCGCATCACCTAAAGAAATATCCACTTTTTTGGCGTCAACTAAAGGTTGCAGTGTTTTTTTTGCGCGTTCGGTTTGCGCCTCGGAAGCGTCGATGCACGAAATTTTTAAGTGCGGAAAGCGCTCCATCAAAATTTGAGTCTGCGCACCGACGCCGCTGCCGCATTCTAAGATGTGAGTCTGTTTTGAAAAATCGATTTGCGAAAAAATAATATCTTCGTGAACGCGCGATTGTTGGTACAGGCGATTTTGTTCGTCCGAAGAAAAGCCGTGGATATAACCGTCTGCCAAGCCTGATTTTTTAGCCATGATTTCGCCTTTATTTTATTCTTCAGCCCAACTGAAAAATGTCTTTAGGAATAATCTCTTGAAGACCAAAATATAATGTCTATAGTTTTAAAAATGAAACAAGCTCTTTTGCTGATAGCTACATTTTTTAATATCGGCCGCATTTCGAAAGCTCCGGGCACGGTGGCGACAGCGGCGACTATTCCTTTGTGGTGGGCCTTGTCGCAAACGGGACCAATTATTTATATGATCGTTGTGCTGCTTCTTGTTCCGCTGGGTATTGCGGCCGCGCAAGCTTATGATTCTCAGGCGACCGAGCACGATGCGAAAGAAATTGTGATTGATGAAGTGGTTGGTTTTTTAATCACGATGGTGTGGCTGCCTGTGACCTGGCAGTCTTTGGTTCTGGGTTTTATTATTTTTCGATTTTTAGATATCGTGAAGCCTCCGCCGATTCGTCAGCTAGATCAGCGGGTTAAGGGTGGCTTTGGCGTGATGATTGATGACATCGCTGCTGGGGTTATTGGCAGTTTGATCTTGCAAGTGATTTACACCCAGACCTCATGGCTCGGTGTGCAAATTTCGACTTTGACAACCAGTTAAATTACGTCCAATCTGGATATGTAAATTATATGGAAGTTAATCAGAAAAACCTAGAAATTCAGCTTCGTGATTCGGTGGTGAAAGCCACTCAGGATCTTCGTGACAAGAAGATCACCCTAGGTTTTGCTGAGAGCTGTACAGGCGGACTTTTGTCCAGTTTATTTACGGAACAAGCCGGTGTTTCAGATGTGTTTATGGGTTCGGTGATTTGCTACTCGAATGCTTTGAAAGAAAAGCTTTTAGGTGTCAAACCACAGACTTTAAACTCAGCCGGAGCGGTTAGTTCTGAAAGTGCACTTCAAATGGCTGAAGGCTGCGTTAAGCAGTTGGATGTGCGGCTGAGCGTATCGTTAACGGGGATAGCTGGTCCGAGTGGTGGAACGCCCACAAAGCCGGTGGGAACAGTTTTCATCGCTGTGGCTGGATTGAAAAGTGAAACAAAAGTTTTCGAACACCATTTTAAAGGAGATCGAAAACAAGTTCAGCTTCAAGCGTGTGTCGAGGCTGTCAAACATTTAGCGGAATTTAGTCAATAGAATTAAAAAGATTTTAAAGAAAATTAAAACGAGAACTTAAACGAGAAAACAAGGAGATTACAAAATGGCAAACCCAGCAAGCACAGCAGCAGACGCAAAAGCTCAATCAGAAAAAATGAAAGCTTTAGAATTAGCGGTCAGTACGATTGAAAAACAATTCGGCAAGGGCTCAATCATGAGACTAAATGCCGGCGAAAATTTAATGAAAGATATTGAAGTGATTTCGACGGGCGCTTTGTCGTTGGATATCGCTCTTGGCATTGGTGGATTACCAAAAGGTCGTATTATTGAAATCTTTGGCCCAGAATCTTCGGGTAAAACGACTTTAGCTTTATCGGCTATTGCTCAGGCGCAGAAAAAAGGCGGCGTTGTTGCTTTCATCGATGCGGAACATGCTTTGGATGTGAATTACGCAAAAAAATTAGGTGTGAACATTGAAGACTTAATGATTTCACAACCTGATAATGGCGAACAGGCTTTAGAAATTACTGAAACTTTAGTGCGTTCAGGCGCCATTGACGTATTAGTTATCGACTCCGTAGCGGCGTTAACTCCGCGCGCTGAGATCGAAGGCGACATGGGAGATTCTCACATGGGTTTACAAGCTCGTTTGATGTCTCAGGCTTTACGTAAATTAACGGGTGCAATCAGCCGTTCGAATACTTTGGTTATTTTCATCAATCAGATTCGTATGAAAATTGGTGTGATGTTTGGTAATCCAGAAACCACTACCGGTGGTAATGCTTTAAAATTCTATGCTTCGGTTCGTTTAGATGTTCGCCGTGTGGGCGCTTTGAAAAATGGGGAAGAAGTTGTGGGTAACCGAACTTCTGTGAAAGTTGTGAAGAATAAAATGGCTCCACCATTTACAAAAGTAGAATTTGACTTGATGTATGGTGAAGGTATTTCTGCAGAAGGTGATATTTTAGATTTAGCAACGACAGCAAACATCGTTGAAAAATCTGGCTCTTGGTACTCATACAAGGGCGAACGTTTAGGCCAGGGTCGCGATCAAGCTAAGGAATACTTAAAAGCTAATCTT
>JAYTHR010000109.1:0-5988 GCA_043732425.1 Bdellovibrionales bacterium | reverse complement strand
TGGATAAACCAAGCTCTGCTCGTCGGAGGCGTAACCAGAAAAGGAAAACCCATGGCACAAGTTACCATGAAAGAGATGCTCGACGCAGGAGTCCACTTCGGACATCAAACTTCGCGTTGGAACCCAAAAATGAAACCGTACGTTTACACAGCTCGCGGAGGCATTCACATTATTGACCTTCAGAAGACTGTTGTGCGCGCGAACCAAGCTGCAGAATTCGTAAAAAGTATTGCAGCTGACGGCGGAACGATGATTCTTGTCGGAACAAAAAAGCAAGCTATTGAACCTATTCAAGAAGCTGCAAAACGTTCTGGACAATTTTTTGTGACCAAGCGTTGGTTGGGTGGAATGTTAACAAATTTCCAAACCATCAAAGCGTCTATCGATCGTCTTCGTAAAATTGAAGCCATGAAAGAAAAAGGCGACTACAATTTGTTAACTAAAAAAGAGCGCGCGGGTCTTGACCATGAAGCGACTCGTTTAACAGATTATCTTGAAGGAATTAAAGACATGAAGTCGATTCCTAAAGTGATGTTCGTCGTAGATCTTCCCAAAGAGCACATTGCTGTTTTAGAAGCGAAAAAATTAGGAATAAAAATCGTAGCTATCGCGGATACGAATTCAGATCCAGATATCGTTGATTACCCAATTCCAGGAAATGACGACGCCATTCGTTCAATCAAATTATTCACAAACTTAGTCGCTGATTCTTTTATCGAAGGCGCTAAAGAATACGAACAAAAATTACGTTCTCAAACGGATAAAGGCTCGGACATGGCTAAAGAAAAAGGCGATGTTCAAGAAGCAGCTCCGGCGAAACGCCCTGTTCGTGGTGCTAAACCCGAAGAGAAAAAAGCTGTTGGTCCCTCAGTTGTTAAAGCCAACAAAACTCGTAAGTTAGTTGCTGCTGGAACTGCGGAATCCGTTGAAATCGAAGCGGAATTAAATACCGAAGCTAAAGAAGACGCTGCAGAGTAATCTGCATTTTTTTTAGAATCTCTATTAAAAATAGGAAGCTTTAAGCTAATCACTTAAAGCTATTACTCAAACTAATTACTCAATTTATTAGGAGACCTTCCATGTCTATATCTGCGTCAATGGTTAAAGAATTACGTGAAAAAACAAGTGCCGGAATGATGGATTGCAAAAAAGCTTTAGAAGAATCTAAAGGTGATTTCGAGGCAGCTGTTGAATGGTTACGCGTTAAGGGCCTTTCGGCTGCGGCTAAAAAGTCAGACCGTATCGCGGCTGAGGGTTTGGTTCATGCCGCGACTTCAGGAAAAACGGCAGCTGTTGTTGAAATCAATTCAGAAACAGATTTCGTTTCTAGAAATGATGCCTTTAAATCTTTCGTCAGCGACATCACGACACACGTTTTGACAACGACATCAACGGCTTCAGTTCTTGATCAACCTTATGCAAAAGCGGCTGGTAAAACAGTCGGCGATATTTTAAAGGAAGCGATTGCTAAGATCGGTGAAAACATCGTTATTCGTCGCTCTGAAAAGTACACTTTAACGGGTGATGGTTTAGTTCAGACTTACATTCACGGTGAAGGCAAAATCGGCGTGATGATTGAAGTGACGGCGGCCAATGCTGCGGCGGCTAATTCCGCTGAAGCTAAAACTTTTGCGTCAGATGTCTGTCTGCACATCGCTGCCATGAATCCAATGGCGGTTTCTTCAAATGAAATTCCGGCGGCGGTGGTTGCTAAAGAAAAAGAAATCTTAAAAGCAAAAAATTTAGAGCAAGGCAAAAAACCAGAAATGATCGAGAAAATTGTTGAAGGCCAAATCCGTAAGTTTTTAGCCGAAAACTGTTTGTTAGATCAAACATTCGTAAAAAATCCGGATCAGAAAATTTCTGACTACCAAAAAGAAGCTTCTAAAAAAGCGGGTGGCGATTTAACCGTGAAGCATTTTGTGCGTTTCGAGTTAGGTGCTGGAATTGAAAAGAAAGTTGTGGATTTCGCAGCTGAAGTTGCGGCGCAGACAAGGGCGCACTAGTTTTAACATTTGATTATTCAGATGTTTCACTAAATAAAAGCTCTGTTATAAAATTTAATTTTTTTCACCGGAGATATCATGAGCAAATCCATTTATAAAAGAATTCTTCTTAAACTAAGTGGCGAAGCTCTTGCCGGAAGCCAGGGTAGCGGAATCAACACCGCTACCATTAAACAAATTGCACAAGACGTAAAATTAGCTCATTCAACCGGAGTCCAAATCGGCTTAGTCATTGGCGGCGGAAATATTTTTCGCGGCGTTGCGGCTTCGGCCCAGGGAATGGACCGCGCAAGTTCTGATTATATGGGAATGCTAGCAACGTGTATTAATTCTTTAGCGCTGCAAGATGCCCTAGAAAAAGAAAACGTTCCCACCCGAGTTCAATCAGCTATTGAAATGAATGAAATTGCAGAGCCGTACATCCGCCGCCGTGCGATTCGCCATTTAGAAAAAGGACGCATCGTTATTTTTAGTGCAGGAACTGGAAATCCTTTTTTCACTACTGATACTGCGGCCGCCCTTCGCGCGATGGAAATTAATGCGGAAGTCTTAATGAAAGCCACAAAAGTAGATGGCATTTATGATAAAGATCCGACAAAAAACAGCGATGCCAAACGCTATGAAAAAATAACTTATATTGAGGTTTTAAAACAAGGCTTACAGGTTATGGACTCAACCGCCATTAGTCTTTGCATGGACAATAAACTTCCGATCATGACTTTTGATCTTGCAAAGCAAGGCAATATATTTAAAGCTGTTGTTGGCGAAAAAATTGGCACTTTAGTTCATTAATTTGCCGACTTACAAGTTTACTCATTTTCTACCACTAGCAAGGAGATCACCATGTTAGATCAGACTAAAAAAAATACTCAGGCAAAAATGGAAAAGGTTTTAGTTTCATTAGCTGAAGACTTTAAGAAAGTTCGTACGGGAAAAGCCCAGGTTTCGATGCTGGATAATGTTCGCATTAATTATTACGGACAGATGACGCCTCTGAATCAGGTAGCCTCGGTATCGACTCCGGACGCAAAAACTTTTCTTATTGCCCCGTGGGAATCGGCTATTTTAAAAGATATTGAGCAAGGCATTGTGAAGTCAGATATCGGCATGGCACCTATCAACGATGGAAAAGTCATTCGTCTAAAAGTTCCTGACCTGACAGAAGACCGTCGTAAGGATTTGGCAAAACAAGTTAAAAAGGTTGCGGAAGAAGCGCGGGTTGCTGTTCGTTTGGTTCGCCGCGATTCTAACGAGGAAGTAAAAAAAGCGTTAAAAGATAAACTAGTCAGCGAAGATGAAGCTAAAAAAGCCGAAGCTGAAATTCAAAAAGTAACTGACGATATGATCAAAAAAGTGGATGCGGCGACAGACGAAAAAGAAAAATCGATTCTTACGATTTAAAGAAAATATTCATGGCTGCTAGATTAGATCACGTTGCACTAATAATGGATGGAAATGGGCGCTGGGCTCAGTTAAAAAATAAGCCCAGAACGTACGGCCATATTAAAGGCGCGCGGGTTGCTAAAAAAATTATTACTCATGCTGCGAATGCGGGACTAAAAAACTTAACGATGTACGCGTTTAGTACTGAAAATTGGCTTCGGCCCCAAGCTGAAGTTTCATTTTTAATGTTACTTTTAAAAAGATATTTATTAAAAGAAACCACAAATCTAGTTAAGAAAAATATTCGCTTTACGGTGATTGGCGAAGTTGAAAAATTACCCAAAGACGTTCAGTTAGCCATCGCGAATACCAAAAGCTTAACCGCAAAAAATACCGGACTTAATTTGATTTTTGCGATGAGTTACGGCTCTCGGCAAGAGCTGCTAATTGCTATTCAAAACATCGCCGAAAAATATAAAAATCACGAAATTGATAAGAATCAAATTACCGAAAGTCTTTTAAATTCTCATCTGATGACCAACGGAACGCCGGATCCTGATTTGATTATTCGCACCAGCGGTGAAAGTCGTCTTTCTAATTTTATGCTGTGGCAAGCGTGCTACAGTGAACTTTATTTTTCACCCACGCTGTGGCCAGATTTTACAGAAAAACATTTTGATCATTGCTGCCAGGACTACTTTCAACGGGACCGCCGCTTTGGTCGCGTGAGAATAAAAAATGAAGAATCTTTCCTCTAGAGTCATCTCGGCCGTCATTGCTTTAATTGTTCTTGTGCTGGCTGTTTACTACGCGCGGGAAAAAGGGATCTACGCGATCATTCTTTTTGTTGTCGTTCGCGGATCGTTTGAAATCGCGCGCCTTTTTTTTGATTCCACCTTTCCCCGCTTCACGCGAACTTTTTTTCTGGTTGTCGCCACAACTATTTATTTGCTGGTCTCGCAGGAAAGTTTTCGTTTTTTAGCCGGAATTTCTTTGATCGTTAGTTTTGTTTTATTCGCTGCGGTCGGTATCGTTTCGCATAAATCTTTTAAAAACTTAGATGCCGTCTTAGTCTTCATCGCTAAATCTTGCCTGGGTCTTATCTACACTTCGTTATTGCCAGCTTCTGTTTACTGGATACTTCAGACGAACAACGGCATGGAATGGTTTTTTTGCTTATTAGCTGTTGTTTTCGCCGGAGACATTGGCGCGTATATTTCTGGAGTTAATTTTGGTACGATAAAATTAGCACCAGCTATTTCACCGAATAAAAGCCTTCAGGGTTCTGTGGGTGGACTTATTTTCTCGACCGCTATCGCGGGATGCTTTACGTTTTTGTTGCCCAACACCCCTATTTTAGTTCTTTTAATCTGTGGATTACTCGGTGGAATACTGGGTCAAATCGGGGACTTTTTTGAATCTTTAACTAAGCGCGTTTCTGGAGTTAAAGATTCTGGGACCATTATGCCTGGCCATGGCGGCGTGTTAGATCGGTTAGATGGCGTGTTATTAGCTGCTCCCCTGTTTTATATTGCGGCGACGTATTTCTCACTCTAGTCCTTAGTATAACTCCAGTAGACGTTTTGAACTAAAATCAGCTACAATTATAGACTATGAATATACTCGATTTACTTCATCAAGCTTACTCGGTTTTAGTTCCCTTCATCCTTTTACTTGGCGTCCTTATTTTCGTCCATGAGCTGGGCCATTTTTCGGTAGCGCGGTGGTGCGGAGTTCGCGTTGAGGTTTTCTCATTGGGTTTTGGTAAAAAAATACTCAGCTATAAAAAAGGGGATACTACTTATTGCCTTTCGATCATTCCGCTTGGTGGATACGTCAAAATGTTTGGCGAACAAAACGGCGACGTGGTTGAGGAAAGCGAAAGAGCTGTTTCTTTTTCACATAAAACTGTGTGGCAACGAATTGCTATTGTCCTTGCGGGCCCATTGATGAATTTATTTTTCGCGATTTTTATTTTTAGTTTTATTTCGGCTATCGGCGAAGAGACCCGGGCTCCGGTCTTAGCCGAAATTGAATCTAATTCGGCGGCGGCCACAATGGGACTTAAATCGGGCGATCGCGTGTCGCAAATTAATTCGGAAAATATTCGAAGCTACGAAGAATTACAGAAAGCATTGAACAAAAATCAAAATTCGTCGGTGAAGGCATTAGTTGAATCAACGACTGGTGATAAAAAAGAACTAACACTGACAGTTGGCTCAGCAAAAAATCCGAATATTTTTTCAACAGATAAAACGATTGGCGAAATTGCAGGAATTCAGCCGCTAGCGCGCGGAACCGTCATCGGCGTAATCTCAGGGTCAGCGGCCGATAAGGCTGGGTTTCATCCGGGAGATGAAATTATTGAAATCAATTCTCAGAAAACAACTAAGTGGACAGATCTTGAAAAAACTGTGCCATCAGCGACCAACCTGAATTTCGTGGTCGAGCGCGAAAGCGACGCGCAGAAAGAAAAAGTTAACCTCTCCATCGCAGGAGTGTCGACAGGCGCTACGCTTGAGTCCTTAGGATTTGCCCAGCCCGATTTATTCTTAGATCTTGTTGTTAAGGATTCTCCGGCTGATAAGGCCGAGCTGAA
>JAYTHR010000108.1:0-1726 GCA_043732425.1 Bdellovibrionales bacterium | reverse complement strand
TTTCCCTGTCGCCTGCGGAACCCGGATTATCACCGATTAAAAAGTTTAGCGCCAATGGGAAAACTTATTATTCTGCCGGCGGTTGGTCTGACTTGCACCCCGTTAGTGTTTTGAAAGCTTCGGGCTGTGAAAATATCGTCTACATCACACGCCAAGGTGGTGAAAGTCTATTTGCTCAGGGAGTCGCTAAGCGATTACTGAATTTAGATCGTGATTGGACTTTGTTAACGACATCAACACCCGAAGAATCTGCAGCCAATCATAAGTTAAATAATGCCGGCGATCCAACGGCTGACCCCAAGGGCCTGTGGTCTAAGTTATATAATTTAGCGAACCCGGCAAGTTCCATTAATAATTCACTGAGCCAAGCCAGCGCGGTTTTATGCACGAATTGGGATGCGTTTGATGTGGCCAAAGATTTAGTGGGTCTGGTTGAAGATTCTTACCGAAGCCCCTACTGGGTCGCACCCGCAGCTAAAAATTCTTTTTTATCTCCGTTAGGAGAAAGTATGACTAACCAATTGCCAGGCTGTCAGCCTTTGGCAGTAAAAGAGTAAAAAAATGAAAGTTGTACCCGGCGTTTGTGCAGATCCAGATATTGAAACACGAAAATACGTTTTTAATCATACCATGCTGCGAATTAAAGACCCGCAGGCCTCGTTAGATTTTTATACCCGTATTTTAGGGATGAAACTTCTGCGACAACTTGATTTTGCAGATTGGAAATTTTCACTTTATTTTTTAGCCTATGTTCCCGAAAGCGTTACGATTCCTGACGATGGTAGCGCTAACGCGAAATATACTTTCAACCGTGAATCCGTTTTAGAATTAACGCATAACTGGGGAACAGAAACCGCGGCGGAAACTCCTTATCATCATGGAAATTCCGAGCCTCGGGGCTTTGGGCACATCTGTATTTCTGTTCCCGAGATTCACGGGGCCTGTCAGCGCTTCGAAAAACTAAATGTTCCATTTCAAAAGCGTTTAGGTGAGGGTGGGATGAAGAGCATCGCATTTATTAAAGATCCCGATAACTACTGGATCGAGATCGTTCAAGCCAGCCTGATGTAAATGTACGAAACGGAATTAATTTGCCGCAAAAGGATTCGGACCAATCGCGGTTCGTAACTAGGTAATATTCCGACCGCGAAAGAATGAGCACTATTCACTTTTTCTAAATCCCATATTTTTTCAAATAAGCTTTTTAAAGTCGAGGCAAGTTCTAATGAATCTTCTACGATGAGAACCTGTGACACATTGACCTATTTAGATGGAGGAATTTTCTCACCCATTTAGGTTGCCTAACTTATGCTACGACCGTAATTCATTAATGTTTAAGTCCAGAAAAAGACAAAGCTTTGCAGCTAAACTCGTGAAGGTTTGGCTGCACGGGTTTAGCTACAAAGCTTTGTCACGGCGTCTGGCGGAGGCTCTGTGTCGAATCTGGTTTTTCAGATTTTTTGACGAAACCCTTACAGAAGGACTTATAAATCTCTGTTCTGGCTAGTTATTGCCTGAAGAAAAATGCAAAAGTAGAAAATACGATTTAATTGGTGATCGTTAACCCCAAAAGAATTAAGTTTTGACTGTAATTTTTATTGCTGAATTGCGAATTTAAATTCGACTGGTTCGAAGCATAACTTCCGTCTAAATAAACGCGAAAATACGTCAAGAAGTCATAACTTAAATTGAAATCAATTGAAAATCTTTGATCCTGTCGTGCTAG
>JAYTHR010000107.1:0-1729 GCA_043732425.1 Bdellovibrionales bacterium | reverse complement strand
GCGCAGCATGATTAGATTTGATAATTTTTCTTTTAGTGTTTGATTTCTTTGGCCTCAGAAGAAACTTCATCCGAGGCATTTTCCATTTTATGCTTTATTTTTTTTCCAAGACACTGCATTTTTCCGTTTATCATTTCGCAGGTTTTATCCTTTGCATTGCGATATGTCTTTTTTACCGCATTACCGGCGTCGCCTGCGGTCTGACTGACGCTAGACTCGTTTGCAAAAGCTGACGAGCCTAGGTAAAGTGAAAAAGTTATTGCTAGAAGGGGTTTAAAAATTTTCATATTTTTCATATAAGATCCTTTAGTTTACGTTGATCACATAGAATAAATAGAAAGTTTTGCTTCTAGCAAAACAATTCCATTAATTTTTTAAGCTATTTTTAACGCTATCAACCGCTTTTTCTTTTTCGTTGTGAAAACGGTTTACAATTTCAGAAAACTTTTTATGAAACTGCTCTTTATTTTCTCCATATTTTTGCTGAACTAGGCCAGCAATCGCAGAGGAATCGCCTTTTGTTTGCTCGAGTTCATCGCTAGTTAAATTTCCCCAAGCTTTTTGAACTTCGCCTTTAATTTCACGCCATTTGCCTTTTAATGTGTCTTCGTTGAATGTATTCATGACTTCTCCTTGTTGTTAATTACGTTGCTAATTACTATTCAAAATTTTGTTTCTAGCGATAGAAGTAGCAAATTCGCGACCAAACCTCAGAATCCATTTAAAACGCTGTCAAATGAAAGCAAACAACAAAGCGGGGCAAAAATACTCTGTTTAAACAATACTGCCCCCTTAGCGATTTTGGGTGCACTAAAGATTTTAGCTATTATAGACGTAGTAATCATAGTTTAAAACTATCAAGGCATAGAAAATAAACAAAAAATTTTTAATTTCGACACTCTTTCTTTAATCTTAAGCTTCAAGGAGAAATAAAAATGAAAATCGAAAAAGTAGTCTACCGAGCTAAAGCAAATTCAACGGGCGGTCGTGAAGGAAAATCCGCGACATCAGAGGGAAACATTCAAGTGAAGTTAACCACACCAAAAGAAATGGGTGGAGCGGGTGGCGAAGGAACGAATCCTGAGCAGCTTTTTGCAATGGGTTACTCGGCGTGCTTTTTGGGGGCGATGAAGTTCGTTGCTATGCAGGAAAAAACAAAGTTACCCGATGAGACTCATATCGAAGCCGCTGTCGGCATCGGAGCCATTCCTACGGGTTTCGGCATTGAAGTAGAACTGAAAATTTCTGTTCCGGGAATGGATAAAAATCAGGTACGCTCTTTGGTAGATAAAGCCCACATTGTTTGTCCGTATTCGAATGCTACCCGGGGAAATATTCAGGTTGCTTTGACCATCGTGTAGAGAAAGGATTTTTTGCTTAATTTTCTAAAACTTCCAACAACGGCCACCGCGCCGTTTTGTCCCAGCGAAGTTCAAGGTTCAGTTCAAGTTCCTGCGTCGATTTCGTATTGGAAAAAGATTCTGATCTTTTTTGGTCCGGGTCTTTTAGTTTCGGTCGGTTACATGGATCCGGGGAACTGGGCCACAGATATCGAAGCCGGTTCGAAGTTTGGCTATTCCTTATTATTTGTTGTTTTACTTTCCAGTATCGCCGCCATGATTTTGCAGTTTTTAAGTATGCGCGTTGGTCTGATCACCCAGCGTGATTTAGCCCAGTTATCAAAAGAGCGTTTTAATCCCCAAATCAATTTCGTTTTATGGGTCATGGC
>JAYTHR010000106.1:0-6036 GCA_043732425.1 Bdellovibrionales bacterium | reverse complement strand
ACCCAAATGACGTCAGCAACGTTTTCAGATCGAGTCAAAGGGAAATACGACCTAGAAATTGATGGATTAAGTGCTGGCAGCATAATTTCCGCTGTTGGGCAATTTGTCCAGAACGATAAAAATAACGAAACTACCAACAAAAGTCATATCGGACGGGTTAAATATTCAAATATTACAATCGAAAGAGATTGGTCGGGTTCAAGCGAATTCTATAAATGGCAACAAGAAGCATTAGAAGGTAAGGCAACCAGAAAGTCTGTTTCGATTATTTTTCATAATGACGCTGGCGAAGAAAGCAGGCTTAATTTTTACCATTGCTGGCCATCCAAGTGGTCTGGCCCGGCATTAAATTCCAGAAATAGTGGTCACGCCTCAGAAAAAATCGAACTGACATTCGAAAATTATGAAATAAAATCGTCAGTCGTACATCTCTAAACCGGCAGTTGTAATGCGATTTATGGAGCCAAGGTTCGCATATGATTTGAGTTGCACTAGACAGCAATCTACTTGTTGTAGGATTGAAAAATTAAAAAAAATGAAAAGTTGCCTGACTGCAAATGTCCGTGATCGTGGCCACGAACTACTTCTGCTCGTCTTATCTTACGCGAGACTTATTCACTTTCGTTGTTTTCGATTTGGGATTGAAATGGCATCCATTTGTTTTGGATGATTTTGTAAAGAACAGTTTCTTCGGGTTTATGCCGAGCATAGGTAAACTGTTTGGTTGTAGGACTTGATTCGATCATAGACGTGACCATCAGCAAACGCACGACCAGTAAGGCCTGCGTTTTAGATAACGATGGGTACGACTGCTACCTAAAGCCGGCTTATTTCGATGACCCCTGAGGTTACCCTGATTTTTAAGTCATTCAGATCTAGAGTTTTTCCGAGTTAGTTAATTCTTTTTCAAAATTATTCGGAGTTTTCATTCCGATTGAAGAATGTGGCCGTTCTTCGTTATAGTACCTGTGCCACTTTTCTATTTTCTTTTTTGCGTCCTGTAAGTCAAAAAATAATTCTTCATTTAAACACTCATCCCTGAATCGTGAATTAAACGATTCAATAAACGCATTCTGAACTGGTTTCCCAGGTTGAATATATTCAATCGCAATATTATAACGATATGCCCGGTCCATAAATTCTTTCGATGACATTTCTGGTCCATTGTCACAACGAAGTTTGTTCAGCAATTTTGGAAATGATTCGGAAGAATAACTCGATTTCATATTGACCTCAGAACAGTATTCAAAAGTTCTTCGAGTTCTCTCAGACCTTTTCCTATATCATTGCCAAGATGAACACGAATGACTCGATCTCCATGTTTTCTCAGAACCTTTAGGTCGCCTTGTGCCTGAGCTTGTTTAAAGTTTCCAAAAGAATATGCTCGATTCGGAATTCCGACGTCAACAGTGTCATCTGCCGTCAACTGGATAAATAGCCCTTTAACAGGGCCACCTTTATGCAACTGTCCGGTTGAGTGAAGAAATCGAGGGCCATATCCAAGGGTCGTAGCAAGACCTAATTTATCACGCAACTTCTGACGAATATCCTGGAGTATTTCATGGGTCTGGGAGGCTTCTGGAAGAAACGCCATCAGGGCAATATAATCGCCCGGAAAACTGAGTTTCAAAAACTGCTTTAGAAGCTCCGTTCCTGAAATGACATTTATGCTTGAATAAAACTGAAGTGAATTTTCTTCGAGACTCGGTTTTTCTAAAGTGATTTCGTTTTTGGAAAGCAAAGCATCGGTAATGTTCTTACTTTCCTGCACATTTGGTTGATCAAATGGATTGATCTCCAAAATAGAACCAGCGACCGCAGTGGCGAACTCCCACTGAAAGAATTGTTCCCCCAGATCGAACCGATCCAACATTTCAATCGTGATAACCGGATGGCCCGCGTGTCGCAAAGCCGTAACTTCTTTTTTTAATAAATCATCGTCCGAACCTTTAATGGTAATATTAATAAAAAGCCTATCATCTCTAAAATCTGAAGGTGCGCCCAAAGGCCCGTCCACAATTGGAATAATTCCCTTTTCTTCCTTTCCAGTACTTTCGGCGACGAGCTGTTCAATCCACAGGCCCAATGCCTCAATGGGTTTATCGGCTAGAATCGTCATTTTATTTCGCTTTCGCAGGGCCATTTCACCAAGTGCTGCGCCCAAAACCAACGCGGGAGAATCAAATCCAGGTATGCTTGAAGTTGACTTGTGAGCGGCTTGAATTGCACGATTTAATACTTCACGTATATCGACACCCATTAAAGCTGCGGGAATGAGCCCAAAATAGGAAAGAGCAGAATACCTGCCGCCAATATCTGAGGGATTTAGAAAAATGCGCCTGAAACCTTGTTCTTCGGCATTTTTTTCTAAAGATGATCCGTGATCTGTGATCGCAATAAAATTTTCGCCGGCGCTTTTGCCTTTAATCAATTTTACACGCTCAAAGAAATAGTCCATAAAGGCCAGCGGCTCAGCCGTATTTCCCGACTTACTCGCCACAATAAATAACGTCTTTTCCGGCGGAAGCGCGCGCTCTATAGATCTGATGCTTTCCGGATCCGTTGTATCCAAAATTGTTAAAGGTAAACCCTTTTTCGATGAAAATGTCCGTGCAAACACAAGCGCCGCAAGACTACTTCCACCCATACCCATATGAACCACTCGTTCAAACCCTGTTTTTTTAATTTCCTCAACAAAAGTTTCAATTTCTGCAATGGAATTTTCCATTTTTTCTGCGATATGAAGCCATCCTAAAGAATTTTTGATCATCGCCTGATCAGCCTTATCTGATTTCCAAAGTGTTGCATCCTTTTGCCAAATACGCCGTTGAACATTGTCAGCATGAAGCTGACCGATTCTTTTTTTAACGACGTCTTCGCAGTTCGAAAGAGCTATCGCCTTACTTTGGCCCGCATTTGCAAAGTCTGCATTACGCTTAACCTCAAGAGCCGCAATTAATTTATCATATGAAAGTGCAAATTTTTGCACGCCTTCGTTTTCAAGTTGAAGCGTTAATTTTTGCAAATCAATTTTCATTTCTCTTAATGATTCAAGATTTTGAAGTGCCTCTGAAAGATTTTCCACTAAGCGATTTTCGGGATTTCCGTGGTCACGGTAGGCATTAAGAGTTTCAAAAGGAACCGTGTTAATGGTCGCTGGACCGATCAACGCTTCAATATATTTTATATCAGACTCAAGATTGTCTTTGGTACTCGTACTGGCCCAAAGTAGACGCTGGCTGCTAGCCCCAAGATTTTTAAGTCTTAAGAATCGTTCAGAACTGAATAATTCAGAGTATTTTTTAAATGCCAATTTTGCACTGGCGATAGCAATCTCACCGCGCAGATTAGAGCCAGGTAAAAGTTTTGAGTCGACCAAGACATCGATACGACTTAAGAAAAAACTAGCAACAGAGGTAATCCCGCGAATTGATTTTCCTTCTCGCAGTCTTAGTTCGAGTCCAGAAAAATAGGCCTCTACGATCTCAAGATAGCGATCAATACTAAAAAGCAAAGTAACGTTGACGGAAATTCCGTCACCTATGAGTTTTTGAATTGCCCCGATACCTTCAACTGTAGCCGGAACCTTAATAAGTAAATTGGGTCTATCCACCGATTGACATAGCGCTCTGGCTTCTTTAATCGTTCCTTCAGTATCATGGGCAAGGTGAGGCGAAACCTCTAGACTCACAAATCCATCTTGACCACTCGTTTTGTCAAATGTCTGACGAAAGATATCGGCGGCGCTTTGAATGTCTTGGATCGTAATGCAATTATAGATTTCTTTTGCTGTTTTCCCCGCTCGCGAAAGAACTTGAATATCAGAATCGTAGTCGTGAGTTCCCGTGATTGCTTTTTCAAAAATAGAAGGATTTGAGGTTACGCCAAGTACTCCGTCGTTATCTATGAGTGACTGGAACTCACCGGAAAGAAGCATGCCTCTTCGGATAAAATCAAGCCAAACACTTTGGCCGAAATCTTTAATTCTCAATAAGGGATTTGTTTTCATTTTTGGATCTCCATTTTAAGGTTTTTTATCTTTATATCTTGCGTCCCGATATCGTGGACGGCGTTCAGAAGTAGTTTTTTCTGAAATTCTATCTCCATTGAACTCGAGTATTCGCCTCGACAGGCGGCCCAGTTGCACTTGGCTCGGTGAAGAAGTGCTTTTTGGGCGGCTATGACGTTATTCTGGTCACCTTTCCATATATCCAGAACTGGTTGTTGGAGGGCGCGTGAAAAAGAAAATGTGAGTGCCCATGGGTGTCTAGGCCCGTCCCCAATATTCATGGCATTTAATCTTGCCGATGCTAATCGACTTACTTGTCCACCGGATAAAAATGCAATCCCCGGAACTGCTGCAGGAACCGTTCGCATAAGGCACTTCACAGTTACATCAGCTACATCTTCGACGATGGATTGATTTGGACAAGCTAATCCTGGAAGAACCATATTCGTTTTAAGAATAAGGCCTTCAAGAACCACATTTTGAATATAAAGTTGGTTAAAAACTGTTCTTAAAAAAGTTTCTGTAACTTCTCTGCACTTATCAAGAGTGTGATCTCCCTTCATAAGCACCTCGGCTTCGACGATCGGGACAAGTCCTACTTCTTGGCACAAGCCTGCGTAGCGAGCTAAAAAATGCGCATTGGTCTCAAGACACGCGCGACTGGGAATTTCTTTCCCAATGGCGATCACAGCTCGCCACTTTGCAAACTGGGCACCGATCTTGGAGTATCGCTCTAGGCGCACTCGCAATCTATCTAAACCCTCAGTTACTTTTTCACCAGTATGTCCTGCAAAATTGTTTGTCCCAGCATCTACTTTGATGCCCGGAATAATATTCGATCGCTTTAAGACTTGAACAAAAGTGGTCCCATCATTTTTTGATTGGTGAATAGTTTCGTCATAAAGTATCGCGCCACTTATGTAATCCCCTAGCCTAGGCGTTGTAACAAGCAGCTCACGATAGGATCTACGTGTTTCCTCTGTTTGTGAAATTCCCAATTTCGCAAACCTGGAATTACAAGTTGGAGTACTCTCATCCATCGCCAAAAGACCCTTCCCCGTACAAACCAACTTGTTGGCGACATCTAAAATCTGTGCCGATTTCACGTTGGGTCCCTTTGATTTTCTATGAGCGCTACCTTGTTTAAGCGCCGCTTAAATCGCTCATCCCCCTTGAAATTTGCTTTCACAAATAGCTCCACCAATTCGCAAGCAAGATCAGGCCCAGTCACGCCTCCTCCGAGACATAAAATATTCATGTCGTCGTCCTCTACCCCCTGATGAGCGGAAAATGAATCGTTGATTAATGCAGCTCTCGCACCAACAATTTTGTTGGCTACTATGCAGGCTCCAACGCCACTACCACAAATGGCAACGCCGCGAAAAACTTCGCCGCTGGCGACAGCCTTTGCTAACGGTATTACATAGTCAGGGTAGTCATCCTCTTCCGACAATATTTGAGCACCAAAATCGAAAACTTCGTAACCCGCGTTTTTCAGAAAAATTACTAGGACTGATTTCAATTTGTATCCACCGTGATCAGTGGCAACTCCAATGCGAATCATTTTTCAAGCCCCTTGCGAATCACTTGTAGCTCGCTTCGGCTTTTTGGACTCGTCTTGGAATAGGACATTTTCAACTTGTTAAATGTGTCGAAAATAATCTTGGAAATGATAAGCCTGGCATTTTTTTTGTTATCCGCCGGCACGATATAACAATGGCCTTGCCATTTCTTGAGATTAATTTTATTTTGCGTAGATACACTGTAGTCTTTGATATCAATTTTCATATTATTCCTGACTGCATTTTAGTAACGTCAACCGCGAAATGTTTTCCAACCTTTGTGTGGCGTTCCTTTGAAAGAGCTTCGAAACTACTGACGACGTCGAATAATTCTTCGTCAATGCTATTTTGGCGCAAGCGGTGAAATTTGCCTGTAAGATCATTTAACAATTGCTCGATATTTTTATCCGCCCGCTGCATAGCCGCTAAACGGCTCGAGTTTTCACTGGCCAGTGATTCAGCTGA
>JAYTHR010000105.1:0-1736 GCA_043732425.1 Bdellovibrionales bacterium | reverse complement strand
AGAAACTGCTGCATCCATGGCGTTTAAATTACTTCAAGAGTGTCAGAAAAGATGGCGCAAAATACGCGGCGAAAAGGAACATTTACAAAATCTTCTTGAAGGGCTTGAATACAAGGACGGCGTTGTGGTAACTCAATCCTCACATCAAGAGGCCGCCGCTTCCTGATCTCTCATCCACAACATTCTTACATATCTCGCTTCAAAGTTCAAAAAATTAATTATACTTTTAATTATAACTTCGATCATTTACCTAAGTTACCGGCTTTATTTAAGGTTTCCAAAAAAGTAGGTAGACGCTTGTATTATTGATTCCCAGTCCAACGAGATTTATAAAATTCTTACTGAGCCTAAACGAAACACGTCATTTAAAGATAATTGGTTTTTCGGTCCCATGGTAATTGAAATAAAGACGATGCGGACAAATCCGAACACTCTACGCGAGGTTGGAGAAGTTAGAGTAATTGAACAAGATGCGCGTTTTTTCAATTTATCAGTTTGTCCGTAATTAGTAACCTATCTGAGCAAGATAAGCAGGCCCTTCAGATGCGGGACGAGAAGAACTCTCGCCCCGAGAAATATTTTTTTAATCGACGGAATTGAAATAGATAACCGGCTTGTCGTCGGGATTAGGAAAAACAAAGCCACTTTTAGACATTAGCGGAGATATGCCTTGGTTTAGCTGAGCGTGATTCGAGGCATGAAGTTTAGGTTTTTGAACTGAGATTCAAGTTTTATAGGATTTAGTGAGTGAATTTTTTGAAAATGAGCTTGAGCTAACTAAATTTTGGCAAGGCTTTGCCTTGGCGACATTTTTCTAGTTCGGCGAGTTAGTCTTCAAAAGTTGTCTGTTGATTGAATTCGAGATCTTCGAAATCATCAGGGGTCTTTGGTGGTCCGCGAGAAGCTGCGATTATGGGCGGCTCATATGGGAGCTTTAGATGCTGCAATATCTTCTTAATCAAATATGGACTAACGACTGCGGCGATGATTTTCATTTTGCCTGCGCACTTTTGGCAGGTTTCGGTGTCGATATCGAAGACGCGTTTTAGAAGTTTTGCCCAGCTGATGCGGTACTTTGATATTTTGAGCTTATCGCTATCTCCTGGCAGGGCTTCGCCAGCTCCAGCGATTTGCAGCTTGGGTTGCGGCTCGGGAGCAGGCACAATCAGTTTACGATTTTTTGCGTGCGGAGCGAATAGTCCATGAAATCTGATAAGATGAATCCTTGGCCTTGGCACAAGAGCCGCGAGCTTTTCGATGAACTCAAGGGGTGAGAAGTTGATATGAGTGGTGCCGTTTGAGTATGGGTTTTTGAGCTTTAAGATGACGTTGCCATTGGCGGCTATTGAAAGACGGTCTTCAGAAAGGGCTGGTCTTGAGATGTAGCGGCATAAGAACTCAAGCTTTTTTCGCTCATGCTGTTCGCAGCAGGTTCCCGCGTGCATAGAAAACCCCTGCTCATTTGCCGTGAGCCCACCTTGGAGCGAGTGCTCTTCTGGATCTTGAGTCTTTATGGTGAATACTTTTTGGCCAGCTTTGGGGCCATAGGCGATTCGGTAAGTGATGGAGTGGCTGATGATACAATCGAGCCCTGAATCTGGGTTTTGCAAATTGAGATTTGCTTGCTCAAAGTCTTTGGTGAGGTAGCCTGATTTTTCAAGGTATGAAAGCACTTTACCTGAGATCGCAGTAAGCACTACGGCTACATCTTTTGCACTCGGAGTTGGTAGCCTGTG
>JAYTHR010000104.1:0-1742 GCA_043732425.1 Bdellovibrionales bacterium | reverse complement strand
TAGATTATAAAATTGGGGTTGTTCCCATTTACGATTCAAAATATTTAAATGATCAGACAGTTTATCGTTCCGGAAAAAGAAAAATGAACGCACTGGGTGAATTGGTCCCCTTAAAGGGCTTAGCTCCAGATGAAAAGCCCGGACAAGTTTTTATCACTCGTGACACCAAAGATGCCGAGAATGTATTTTTGCAAACGGTTAATCTTGGAACGCAGTGGGGGCCCGAAGCCGAAGAATCTTATTCTCCCGTTCTGGCGATTACTGATGAGCATATAAACGTTGAAAAAAATCAGGGTTTTTATGATTCTGAAGCTTATTTGGCTATTATTTTTGTAACGGATTCGGACGACGTGACGCCCGGACTTTCCGGCGAAGAATTTTATCAAAAGTTATTGAAATTAAAAAATGGTGATCGCTCCAAAATTCTAATTGCCGCGGCTTTACCTAATCTAAATAATCATGCGGCTAGCTGTGAAAAAGATGGCCACGGTGCCGTCCAATCTTTTCCGGCATTACTAGCAGTTTCAGGGGCCCTGAATACCGATATGTGTACCGACAATTTCGGAGAGCATTTAGCCCAATTCGCACAGTATCTCATTCAGCGGGTATCGACACAGAAAATAGCTATGGGGTTTACCCCTGACATTAACACTTTGCAGGTTAGCTACGGAGCGGCAAATTCAAAGGATAACGAGCGGGTTGTTATAGCTCGTGGCGATGACGGCTACTTATTTGATGCGGACAAAAATGAAGTGATCTTAAGTCCTAACTTGTCTTTGAAGGGGCAAGAAAAAGCAGTTATTTTTGTAAAAGCCGTTCCTGCAAATTTAGCTAATTTTAAGAATGGTAGACTGCAAGAAGTTCAGTAGCAAATCAGCTTCGTAGTCATAACTGCTAATGCGTGTACTTCTTTTTCTGATTTTCAAGATGAGCCTCGTGTAATGACTTTACATCAGGCTCAATCGCTGCCAGCGCTTTTTTAACATCCAGCAATTTAACGATTAATGAGGGTTCCGTTTTCAGCGCTAAATTATACTGCTCCGAGATTCCGGAGTTTTCTCCAAGAATTAAGGTTTGCGCCTCATCAAAAATAGCTCGTGCATCGAAGGGCTTGTTTTCTTTATCGTCGGTGATGGTATCAATCTGCGTAATCAATTCAGAAAATTTACGAAGCCAGGCAAAGCGGGGATCGTTTAAGGATAAGCCTAAAAGTTCGTAGGGCGTGTATTTACGCTGATCAGTTTCTTCCGCAAGACTAACTTGGAAAAATAAAAGCTCACGATGAAACTTAATTAAAGCTAAACTTAAGTGGCTAAGTCTTGTTTTCATAGTTCTCCTCAAGAGCCTTTTTTTATCGCGCTTTTTTTTCGGGCTCGCTAGCACAGTGTATTACAAAGCGATTTTTTTTCGTACTAATAACGCAGCAAAGAAAAGTGTACACAAAGTACAAACGATCGTAGCCCCCGACGGCAAGTCTAAATTGTAGCTCAGTAAGAAAGCTAGCAACAGTCCGATGCTCCCGACCGCCCAGGCCAGTAGAAGTTGTGAAATAAGATTTTTAGAATACCGTGTGGCTAGCGCTGCTGGAGCCACTAAAATTGAAAAGACAACTAAGACACCGGCATGGCGGGTTGAAAAAGTAATGACGATTCCAAAAAGAAAATAAAAAAGAAAATCCCACCAGAACATTCCTTTTTCACCATTTGAAGCTCGCCAGAATGGTTTTCGAAAAATCCAGTGAA
>JAYTHR010000103.1:0-6080 GCA_043732425.1 Bdellovibrionales bacterium | reverse complement strand
ACTGGTGTCTTTCACGTCAACGTATTTGGGGCGTTCCAATTCCAATTCTTACGTGTGTTGCGACGGGCGAACCTTTAGCGGATGTGGCCATCATGATGCGGGCTGCAGATTTAATTGCTGAGGGCGGAATCGAAGCTTACTACTTAGCTGATGCGAATGCTTTAGCCGGAAAAGACTGGAAAAAGCCAGCGCATTTAAAAGAATCAACCAAGGCTGACTTTGGATCGCAAGGATTTAAAATTGGTCGCGATATTTTAGATGTCTGGTTCGATTCTGGAGTTTGTCACGCAGCTGTTCATTCGAAAGATTCCGGGAATGGATATAAAAATTCTGTTGCTGATATTTATATTGAAGGTTCAGACCAGCACCGCGGCTGGTTTAATACGTCGATGCTTTCATCGATGGCGACAACCGAGAAACCGCCGTTCAAAGCTTTAATTACGCACGGCTTTGTGATGGATTCTCAGGGCCGTAAGATGAGTAAATCTTTGGGCAACGTGGTTGATCCCAATGAAGTGTCTTCAAAAAGTGGATCCGAAATTATTCGCTTATGGGCCGCGTCCGGAGATTACGCAAATGATCTGGGTTGCGGAAAAGATGAATTGACCCGCGTTACTGAGACGTACCGTAAAATTAGAAATACGATGCGGTTTTTATTGGGCTCAACTTCTGATTTTGACTTTGCCAAGGATCTAGTTCCTGTTGAAAAAATGACCCAAGTGGACCAGTGGTTGATGCATCAGCTGACGCAACTGACGATGGATATCACCAACGCGTACGATAAATATGAATTTTTTAAAGTTTACCATTTATTAAATACTTTTTTTACGGTGACTTTATCTGCGACCTATATGGATATTTTAAAAGACCGGCTTTATACATGGAAAGCCGATGGACTTCCGCGCCGCAGTTCACAAACGGCTTTGTACACGGTGACGTCGTCATTAATTCGCATGATGGCTCCGATTCTTTCATTTTTAGCGGAGGAAACTTATTCGTACTTTAAACAGGATAAAAAAGAATCCGTTTATTTAGAAGATTTTCCGACACCGCAACAGGCCTGGTTTAAACCAGAATTGGCGGCGCTGTTCGCGGAAATCTTAGTCGTTCGCACAGATGTTCAAAAAAAGTTAGAAGAACTTCGTGCTGCGAAAACTATTGGTGCTAGTTTGGAAGCGCAAGTGCATATCACGGCTGAAGGCGAAACATTACGCGCTTTAAAAGAAGCGGCTGATTTGCGTGAGATACTCATCGTTTCTAAAGTGTTTCTGACGGAAGGAAAATATAAAGTTTTTGCCGAAAAGGCGGAGGGCGAAAAATGCGTGCGCTGTTGGGTCTATTCGACAGAGATTTCTAAAGCCGAAAAAACTTTTGCGGTTTGTCCTAAATGCGTCGAGGCCTTAACGTGAGCCGAAAGTATTTACTACTAGCTTGTTTTTCGGGATTGGTTATAGCGCTGGACCAGTTAACCAAAATTTATATTCACACGCAGTTTCAGCTGCATGAATCAAAAGCCATTATTAGTAATATTTTTAATATCACTTACATTAGAAACTTTGGGGCTGCGTTTGGTTTTTTAGCGCAAGCCCCGTCTTCATTTCGAGAAATTTTCTTTTTAACGATGCCACCGCTTGCGTGCATCATCATTTTGTATATTCTTCGCGGTGTTAAAAATGAAGACATGAAGCAGACTTTAGCGCTGTCTTCGATTTTTGGTGGTGCCTTAGGAAATTATATCGACCGCCTGCAGTTTCGCTACGTGATTGATTTTTTAGATTTTCATCTCTTCGAGAAGTACTCGTGGCCCGCGTTTAACATTGCCGATGCGGCCATTGTTTGCGGAGTTTTATTTTTAGTCTACTTGATGCTCGCCGAGCCAAAGCCTACTGAAGCATGATTCCGTATTTGAATTTAGGTTTTGCGCAAATTCCAACGTACTTTTTAGTCATCAGTCTTTCTGTATCGGGCCTTTTAATGCTTCTATCATCCCGAGTTGACGCGCAGAATTTCGATCGCAAGCTGGCCTACAATATTGCTTTAATATTAATGATTTCTGGCTTCTTAGGCGGTCGCCTATTTCATATTTTTTATGAGGAATTTGCTTACTACAAAGCGGACCCTGTTTTGGCTTTGTATTTTTGGAATGGTGGCTTCGTTTATTTAGGGGGCTTACTTTTAGCATGGCCCGTAACGTGGATCTATTGCCGGCTCATTAAAATATCTTTTCTAAAATGGGGTGATTTTTTTGCTCCGCTACTTTCTTTAGCGCATGCCTTAGGCCGTGTCGGTTGCATTTTGTCGGGCTGTTGCTTCGGACAATACTGCGAACTGCCGTGGGGGATTGCCGGACGCCACCCGACAGCGATTTATTTGACTGCCGGCGAGTTCGTTATTTTCTTGATCCTAATTGTTTTAGAAAAGCGACAAATGAATTCAGTGGCCAAGCTGAATGAAGCCGGTGAAACAAATGCGCTGGTCGTTGCTGAAAATCAGAATCCAGGCCAAATTTTCTTCAAGTGGATTTTTCTTCACAGCTTACTGAGATACACTGTTGAATTTTACCGCGATGATTTCCGAGGAAGTTTTTTCCGCTTCGGATTTCTGGGATCACTTTCTGTGTCCCAGGTTATTTGCTTCGGCTTAATGGTTTTATCTGCTGTTTTCTTTACAAGAGCATTCTTTAAATTAAAATTTCAGAAAAACTAATATGAAATTAGAAGCTGGCCTCGACACCTAGGGTCGCACTTAAGCCTTCATCAAAAAACCCGTACGTGCTTTCATAGCGTTGATTACTTAAATTCTGCCCGTGCGCAAAAACGGAAACGTGCTCGGCGGCCGCGTAATCGAGCGTGGCATTCGCATAAGTCACTGAATTTAAAGTCGCGTACTTTCCTGATCCGGCTGAGTCTCGACGATCGCCATTATGGATAAGCTCAACACCGACACTGAATTTCTCGATTTCTTTTCTCAATTTAAGCGCGGCAGTCCGCAGTGGTCGGCGCACCAGCCAGTTGTCCTTATCTAAGTCCCGAGGCTCTTGGTAGCCCAAGGCCGCGCCTAATAATAATTGTTGGTCAGGAACTCGAAAGCTAGAAGTGGCTTCGACGCCTACAGTTTTAGACTGAGCCACGTTCTTGTATTGCAGATTTGGTGGAGCCCCTTGAATCACAATCAAATTAGAAAAAGTATTATCAAAGTAAGTTAAAGCAAAAAATAAATCGGGAGTGATATTTTTTTCGAACGATAATGAAGTGCTGATCGCTTGCTCTGGCTGCAAATCAGGGTTCCCGTAGTTCGAATAAAGTTGAAATAAGCTGGGCTGTTTAAATCCCGTAGCGTATTCGGCCTTCAGAGATTGGAATAAAGTTACGCCCAGCTGGTACGTACTCACAAGGGGATTAGCACCAATTTGATTTTTTGATTTCTTAAAGTCAGCGCGGCCCCCGGCCTCGAGTTGGACTTGCGAAGTGGGGTTAAAATCAATTTTCACAAACTCTCCGGCAAAATCTGTGCGGTCATCTGATTTCAGAATCCCCGAATCTTTGTAACTTAGCTTTTCTTGATTGAGACTGGCTCCGAGAAGAACTTTAACAAGTCGAGTATCCACAGGTAAAATTTCAAATCGCGCCGTCACTAAATCTCCGGTGTAATCTTGCTTGGTAGCCTGACCACCCCCATTTATTGCATCTTGTTCGTAAAGCCGAACACTTCTTTGCATGCCAACTAACAAAGTCGGTTGTAGCGGAATTGTTTTCGCTTTAAATGTTCCCGTTACCGCTAACTGATACGTCGAAGTATCAAGGCCATTTGTATCTAACGGTAAAAAAGTTGCCGGATTTGTTGTGGCGATGGATGTCTGATCAAAAGATGTCTGTGCTTTAATTATAGATTCAAAATCAGAGTTTCTAAAAACGTACGCTAGCTCGCCCGTATTTTGGCGTGAAGGATACGTCTGCGTCGAATCAATGATCGGGGATAAACTTTCGCGGTAAGATTGACTCGCACGAACGGCCACGCCTTGATTTTCTGCGATCACTGCGAAACCGCCTGCAGAGATATTGGCAGTTTTTTGCGTTCCGCCCTGAACTAAAATTTGACCGTTTTGTTTTAAGTCCTTCGGGATCGTATCAATTTTAATAACTCCGCTAAGCGCTTGGCCACCGAATAAAACGGACTGGCTTCCTTTAATGACTTCGATCCGTTGAATCGATTTTAAATCCAACGAGTTTAAATTGATTGTTCTTTGCACCGACGCGGAATCGTAAAATGGAACACCGTCAACTAAGATAAGAACATGACTGGAATCTCCTCCCCGTAAATAGACTGAGAAAGGCTGAAAGTTTGACTCCGTAATCACGATGTTCGCTTGAGTCGCCAGCAAGTTCGTTAAGTTTTTTGCTCGCGAACTTTGAATTTCATCATGATCAATCACAATGGAACTTGAAGAGTTAAATTTCTGTTCGACGACGACCGATTCGAATTCCTGAATCGCCCAGCTTTTTGCAACTAAGAAAAGAAAGATCGTCAAAAAAGGAATCGCTATTTTGTATTTCATAAGGCCCTCGAAGAATTTGGCCACACGATGCCTCTGAAAAAAATAAAAATCAATAATTCTATTCAAGAAATAGATCTGAACTCGTGATCTTGCGCAGTTTTAACTCAAATAAATTTTTAGCACGCTGACAGAAACTGTCTAGCTGTCTTTCTTTTAGCCAGCTTGTTGTGAATTCAAAGGATGTAGCTGAGTTCCGGTGGGCCAGATCTGGCTTGTTAATTGTAAAGCCGTTAATGCATCCAAACTGGATTAAGGATTTTGAACGTCACTTCAACCGATCAGGAGACAAATGAAATATCAATCTTTGTGCGGACTCATTTTGTTTTTTTCTGTATCTTCGGCATTCAGTCTTGACGGGATTCCGAGCGCGCCTTCGCCTGCTAAAGCCCTTGAGCTGATAGAAATTCCGGGGCAGGCGGCTAAACTTGTTTTTGCTGATGGGCGTGAAGCCACTCTGATGACTTCGAATAATGCGGTGGCGACAGCCTCTTTACCGCTTCAAGTGACTGAAAATCTTTGCAATCCCGAGGCTGCAATTCCCCACTGTCATTATCAGGCCTCGATACTCAGTAACACATATAATTTTGTTTGGAGCAAAAATCCAGATCCACAGAAATTAGGACATATTTTGCAGACTCAGTATTCTGAAAATTCGCCGGCAACAGACTGGAATGGGGATTCCACTTTCATTAATAATTTTTCTAATTTTTTACCTACTGGCGCGCGCGCACCGCTGCCACCGGATCGAATCATATGCGATCGCTTTGACTGGCTGCCAGACACAGACCCAACCAGTTCGTCGCTGATTATGAAACTTTGGTCGGCCGAATTTATGATGCCCAATGCAGAAACTGATGTGAATCAGAATCAAGCTGCAATTACATTTAGCCAGGTGGAATGGATAAAAAACAAAACGGACTTAGAGCTAAAAAATGTGAAATGGATGAGCACCAATTTATCTATTTTTCCGCCCATCACGGATACTTCCATGATTATTATGGAAAATAAAAATTTAGAAGAATGTCAAATTGGTATGGCTTCATCAATTTCGGCCGCAATTAAATTAATTAACCAGCAAGGGAAGCAGCTCATCAAGGAAGATTCCGGCTTGATGCCTTTAGAATCCTTCGTACCGAATCTAAACCGGCAGGTAAAATCAGCGCTGTTATCTCCGGGGTATGTTAAATGAAAAATCTAGTGCTAAAAAGCCTTCTTCTTTTGTCGTTTTACAACCTCGTCACCACGTCGTTAGCGCGCGCTGAAACATTAACTGACGAGTCTTATTTTTTCAAAATCAGCATGGCTTTACGAGGCACTCAACCCAGCGCTTTAGAACGAGAAGCTTTTAAAAAAGTGCAGGCCACGGCGGAAAAAGATGCTTTTCTTCGCCAAAAAATTAAGGACTATTTAACCACGAAACAACATATCGAAAAATTGACAGTCCACCTTGAAGATCTTTTTTACCTCAAGCCAACGGGAGTGCGCACGGAACTTTTTAACTTTTCTAAAGATTCCATGAACTATG
>JAYTHR010000102.1:0-6093 GCA_043732425.1 Bdellovibrionales bacterium | reverse complement strand
GTTTGGGGCATAATAAATTTTAAGTATAAGTTAATGGTCGTCACTATTTTTTGAAAGTTCAGAGGCTCTACGTGGCAAATTTAAAATCTGAAGCTCTGGGTCGTTTAGGGGCGGCTGTTTTAGGTGTCGTGATGTTATCCCCGGCGATGACTTTGTATGGCGGTTTCGGAGCCGCATTTTTATCAGCGGGGAATGCGACGCCCTTAGCGTATTTCTTTGCCTTCTTAATGACGATACCCACGGCGACCAGTTACGCTTTACTAGCATCGCGCCATCCACATTCTGGCAGTGCCTCGTTCTGGACGATGCTGGCCCTGAACAGGCGTTGGGCCGTCTGGGTGGGGTGGATGGCCTTCATGTATTACTTCACGAATTTTCTAATGAATCCGGTGACCTTGGGTGGATTTTTTGTAGATCTTGTGCAGCAGGTGGGCGGCCCTACGGGAGGTTGGGTCTATATTGTTGGTGTATTCATCTGTTCTATTTGGGCGGGATCGATTGTTTTTCGTGGGATTAATATTTCGTCGCGCGGTGCTTTTTTATTTTTGCTTATTGAAATTGCCGTGGTGCTGGGTCTTTGTTTAACGGTTCTCATTGAAGCGCCGGCGCATGGTCAGTCCGTAAGCTTTTCTGGATTTCATATCGCGAGTTCGCCCACGGGCTTTTCCGGAATTTTGAAAGCCATGATTTTTGGGGTTCTAGCTTACTGCGGGTTTGACGTTGTTAGCACATTAGCTGAAGAAACAAAACTTGCTAAAAAATTCATCCCCCAGGCGACACTTTTAGCCTTATTTTTATTTGCCATTTTTATTATTTTTGGATCGTGGGCTTTAAGTTTTGGTGAACCCCTAGCGCGTATTGAACAAATAGCCAATAGCGGAAGCATGCCGATCTCGGTGATTGCTAACGATTTTTGGGGAAAAGGTGCAATACTTGTTAGCTTCACGGCGATTTCGGCTTCACTGGGACTTGCAGTCGCTACGGCCGTGGGGGCCAGTCGTATTTTATTTTCAATGGGTCGTGATGGCCTGGCACCCGCAGCGTTTGCCGACCTGCACGACCGCTTTCAAGTTCCGCGGCGTTCACTGGTCTTTATTTTTGTCGCTGGAACTTTGCTCGCATTAATCTGGGGTTACGGTATGGGACCATTTAATGCCTATGTGTGGTGGGGAACCGCTTCGACATTCTTTGCCATGATCACGTATCTTTTCGTAAACTTGGCCGTTTTAGTTCTCCATCGCCGCCAGATCTTCAAAAATCTTTCGGGTTTTTTTCTGTTTGGATTTATTCCAACCTTAGGAATTGCTGCTAATTTTTATTTGTTAATTCGGGCATTTTTTATCGAGCTCTGGGATCAGGGTTGGACCATGGGTCAAAGTGTAATTCTTTTTGATCTTATTTGCGCTGGGGTTGCTGGTTATGCCGCTTTTCGGCTAAAAGAAAAAAAACAAATTTCTTAAAGTAAAAGTGAATCATAGGACCGGAGTTAAAGTTCTGCGTGAAAACGCAAGGTGCTGACGACAATCGGTCCACGATCGGCATTGTAGGCCGGATTTTCAATCCGCTGAGCTCCCAAAGAAAGCCAAGTCGTTTTATAAAGATTCAAATTATAAATAACTTCGAGGATGCGCTCGGGACGGTAATTCAACTGACCATCTCCGATGAAGGCCCCTAATCCGCCTTGCGAAAGATATTTCTGATGGATCGCGGTGATTTCATTCTGCGCAAAGGCCATACCCAGATGATCTAAACCACGGCTCCAAAAACCGCACGTTGTCACAACGCCGGCGGTAAGAGAATTTTCAACTTCTGTGAAAGAATAAGTTTCTGATTTCCCATCGCTAAAACTCGCGCGGAAGAAAAGCCCGACATCTGCATTAAAAGACTGTTCGACGTTAATCGCATAACCGTATTTAACGTTCAAACTCCGAACATTTACCACATCTGGAACTCCGCCGTTAGTGACTGCGAAATTTACGGCATCTTCGAAATTACCCATGACTTCCTGATTTCGAAATCCCAAGAGGCGAATCTTTCCCGGTTGATCATAGAAAGTATGAGCATGTTCGATTTCAATTTGATCGCCGTAATGATCGGATATGTTGGGGTCTAAGGCTTGTCCATTGGATTCTTTAGGTCCCTCAAATCGACCGGCTCTAAACACCCAGTCATCAAAATAAAGTTCTAAGGCCGCGCCCAACGTGTACCCCTGCGCATCGCCCGCGTAATCGTAGGAGGCTGAATCTAAAAAGCTCCAGTTGGTAAATTGAGTGCGTGCATCGTGAGAATAAATATTATTATCAAAAATGTCGACGATGCTCATCTTTCCGACCGTTAGAACGAAGCGCCGTTTATCAGCAAAACCACCCATTTGGTTTAGACTAGCTTCCACAGGAAGTTTTTCGTCGCCAAGAGAAAACGATTGTCGCAAATACGCGCGTGCTAAGTAGAAAACGGGTTGTGACGTTGAGCTCTTTTGTTGCTCACCGTTCGTGAGGCCTCCGAGACCATGCAGCCCAGAAGCCGGAAGTGCTGAAATCATTTCCGGATTGAAATAAAACTCTGCCCCTTTCCAAGCCCGAGCCCCTAAATAAAGTGTGCTCGTAAAAGAGTAGGGATTTTCTTCGTCGGTGCTAAGACTATTTGCTCCTGAGTAATTGGCTTTGAAACTGGACTTTTTTTGTCCTAAATAAGTGAACTGTATATGAGCATCCCACGCCTCTCCGGGCATTGATTTCTCTTCGATTTCCGTAGTGCCAGGTTTTCCCCACGCTGAAGGAAGGGCAATAAAAAATAAAGTCGGCATAACCATGATCGAAGCTGAAAATAATTGTTTTTTAATTTTTCTAATAGTTTTTAAAATGACAAGCACTTTGGATTCTCCAAATTTTATCTGAGAGTTCGAAAACATTTTCACTATTTTTAAATTGAGCCCGAAAGATATGTTGTCATTCTAGGTATAGCAACTCTTTTCGATCACTTTTTATTCAAAAAATACGATTAAAATAAATACCTATTCTGAAAAAATCTTGCTGCACTGAGATATTAAGAAAGCTCTGCGTGACGGACTGGATTTTTTATCTTTAGAATTACGACCATGATACAAGCAAAAGCCTACGCCACATTAAGTCCGGATGCGCCTTTAAAACCATTTTCTATTGAACGTCGGGAACCCAAACCTGATGACGTTGTGATTGAAATTTCACACTGTGGAATTTGTCACTCCGATATTCACACCGCACGCTCGGAATGGGGACCTGCTCATTATCCCTGCGTTCCCGGTCACGAAATCGTAGGTCACGTAGTTCAGGTTGGAAAAAAAGTAAAGAAGTTTAAAATTGGCGACACGGCCGGAGTGGGTTGCTTCGTGGATTCTTGCGGAAAATGCGTGAATTGCAAAGCCAACGAAGAGCAATTCTGCACGAAGCGCGCATCGTTTACTTATAATAGTGTCGAACAAGACGGAAAGACTCCGACGTACGGTGGATATTCCAGTCACATTACCGTGAAAGATAAATACGTTCTAAAAATTAAAAAGACTTTACCATTAGATGCCGTGGCTCCGCTATTGTGTGCGGGAATTACGACCTATTCGCCGCTAAAACGCTATGGTGTTAAAAAAGGCTCGAAAGTTGGCGTTGTTGGATTGGGCGGCTTAGGTCATATGGCCGTAAAAATTGCGAAAGCCATGGGAGCTGAAGTGACGGTGTTTAGCACATCGATAAAGAAAAAAGCAGACGCCTCAAGATTAGGCGCAAAGCACTTCGTTATTTCGACGGAAGCAAAAAACTTTGCCGATCAAGCGGGACGTTTTGACTTAATCATTGATTCTGTTTCGGCCGATCATGATTTAAATCCTTACTTACAAAGCTTAAAAAATGATGGCACCTTAGTTTTATTGGGCGTGCCCCCGAGCCCCAACCAAGTCAGTGCCTTTTCGCTGATTGGCGGACGAAAACGGTTAACCGGATCCCTCATTGGAGGCATCAAAGAAACGCAAGAGATGTTGGATTTCTGTGCTAAGAAAAAAGTATTTTCTGACATTGAATTAATCTCTGCGGATCAGATTAATGAAGCTTACGAGCGCACAATCAAAGGTGATGTGAAGTACCGCTTTGTTATTGATGCCAAAACATTTTGAAATACGTACTTATTGGTAATGCCACATCTCCGTATGTTCGAAAACTGCGTTTGGTAATGCACGGTATCCCGTTTGAATTTAAGCTTGTGAATTACACGGAAAAAGCGGGGAACGAATTTTTAAAATCGGTCAACCCCATTAGTAAAATTCCAGTTTTGCTGGCTAACGACGAAGTTATTTACGATTCACGAGTGATCTATAATTATTTATCCAAGAAGCACCACTGGCCAGAGCTTAGTCTTCACGATGAAAATATAGTTTCGGCCGTCGATGGCGCGATGGATTCTTCCATCAATTTATTCATGTTACAGCGGGGCGGTCTTGATTTGAGCGTGGCCAACAGTTTCGTTGAACGTCAGCAAACAAGAATTTTAGAATTATTTAAGTTTTTATCTCCGTGGGTGAAAGTTCAAGATCCCGAAAATAAAAAGCATTGGAATTTTGCGACGCAGAGTCTTTACAGTTATTTAGACTGGCTGCAGTTTCGAAAGATTAACGACTTCAGCCAACATCCCGAAATGAAAAAGTTTTTAAGTGATTTTCAAAATGCTCCGGGTGTCACAGAAACCAAGGCCGTTTAAAAAAATGGTCCGTGGCGCCGTCAGCCCTTTAAAAAATATTTTAAGTTTTATCCTGTTTCAAGTGTGCTGGTGGGGATTGTTTTTAACGGCCAAGCACGTCGGATCAACCGTAAACATTTTAGTTATTGGCACCCTGTTTTTAATCACGGGCTTGTTCCTGTTTATACAACTTCAATTTTTTAGCACGAATCAGCGGGATGATTTGGTTCTAGCAAAAAAAGGCTTTCTTCTGGGGTTGGTCGTTGATGGGCCCATGATTCTTTTTAGATTTTTATCGCCAGGGCCGGCGCTCAATTCCTTAGGCACTTCGCAGCAGTGGGCATTACTTTGTCTGACACTGGTTTTGCTTTGGGTTATTTTTAGCATGACACTCAATTCATCGCTGCGGTCAGTGCGGTCGCATCCGATAGCTTTTATTGTCTTATGCGGTTTTTTTGGACCAATCACTTACTTAGCTACAGAAAAATTATTCTTTTTAAAATATTCAGAACCACAGCTAATTTCAGTTAGTTTGCACACCGTGCTGTGGGCTTTGTGGGGCTGGCAGTTGAGTTCGAAAAACACGAAATCAGCCTTAGGCCCTGGTTAAGATTAGCCGGCGGTTTCCACTCCACATGATTTGATTTCTACTTTTTCGATTCCGGCCTTATCTAATCCAATTTTTTTCGCCGACGCGTAATTTAAATCAAAGTCCTCGAGAAATCACGTTCTTGACGAAGGGCCTCTTGAATTTGGCTCCGGTGAAAATATGTTCCCAGGTGAAGTCCAAGAGTGTGCATAGCCGAAAGTAAACTGAGATCTAAGGGCTCGATTTCATCGTTATAGACTTCGATCACCGCGTGAACTTCGCCCGCAATAGATATCGGGAAACAAATCCACCGTGAAGTCCGCACTGAAGGGCGGCATCGGCCCGCAAAAAATTGGTAGTTTCGGTCACGTCTGGAATCCAGCTTGCTTGATTTTCTTTCCAGACTTTTCCGGGTAAATCAGACCCGTAATCGATAATACTCGATGGCGTCACTTTTTTAAAATCAGAAAAAGTGTATAGATCTGCAGACCAATCCTTCTCAAACTTTAAATTATTTTCATTTTTCGTAACGGACCAAAATGCAGTGTATTTCCAGCCCAAGTGGCGACAGGTAATTTCTAAGATTTCTGGAATAGCCTGGTGAATTTCGGGATCTTGAATCAAGAAATGATCGATCGCATTGATTAAAGTCAAACGCAGCTGAATTTGTTTTTGTCGGAAATCAACTTTTAATTTTTGGTGGGCGTGATCGATTTGGTTTAAAATACGGGCCGCACTCCACAAAGCGATGAAAGAAAAAATGATTAACGGGGTAATGATCAGAACTGTCCCCAGTTCTGATC
>JAYTHR010000101.1:0-1752 GCA_043732425.1 Bdellovibrionales bacterium | reverse complement strand
TAAATTCGGATAAGCCTTTAAAATTAGAAAATCTTTCTCGCGGTGAAAAGCAGATGAAAGTTTTTGAAATCGCGGCGGAACCGCATTTGTGGCAACCCACTTTTGTTATGGATCACCCCGTTGAGATTTCCCCGCTGACAAAAATCCACCGCGGTAATAATAAACTTGTGGAGCGGTTCGAGCCTTTTATCGCGTGTATGGAAATTGGAAATTCTTATTCCGAATTAAATGACCCCGAAGAACAGCGCGCCCGTCTTAAAGATCAAGAATCTAAACGGGGAGTCGACGACGAAGCTCATCCCATGGATGAGGATTTTCTACATGCCATCGAAACCGGAATGCCTCCGACCGGCGGCGTAGGAATTGGAATCGAGCGCGTCGTGATGCTGCTGACAGATCGCGCGAGTATTCGGGATATCATCTTTTTTCCGACGATGAAAATTAATCGCTCGTGATAAAGCAAATTTTAGCGGGCTTGCTTGTTTTAATTTTGATGGCCTGTCAGCAAAAACCGACGAAGTCTTTAGAAGAAACGGTTAACGCTTACGGGGTCGAGACCGTTTTAGCAGACACGCGGAGCTCTTTTTTCTTCACATCGTCGCACATTCCAGGAAGTATCAATTTGACCACCGAAGATTTTTTAATCTTAAAAAATCCGGCCACAAAAAAAAGAATTTTAGATCCGGATCTTGAACAAACCATCGAACGGTTAGCGCGAAAAGGATTAAATCCGGACCGCAAAATCATTTTATTAGCCGAAAAAAAAGACGGCGTCGAAAATAAAAAATGGGCCTGGTTTTTAAAGTTATTAGGTGTAGAAAATGTAGAATCTATGTCGCTGGCTGAATTTAATAAGCGTCACCCTAACAGTCGATACCCCAGCCCATCGCGCGCTGAAAGCTGGGAATTAAAACTAAGTCCCGAGCTTCAGCAAGAATTTATACTTAATAAAGCGTCAGAGTGTTTCGTCACGTGGTCAGATAAAAATTGTAAATCTTAGTGAACTAAATAATCAGCTCGTACTAAAAAAAACTGCGATTGATAGGGTACCGGCATATAAAGAACTAAACGGCCTGAATAATCAAAGTAGGCTGTCCATGTCGACGGCGCTAAAGTAGCACGGCAATAATGGTATCCATCTTGAGTCACGTTTTCTCGGGTTTCTTGAATATAAATCTCGTTGTTAAAGTAACTGGCATATGAAGACGTAGAAGCCTGCAGGGATGCCCCATCGCTGAAATAACAATTAGCCGTCAGCTGTGTGGCATTCGGAGCAAAATCAAAAGCTAGTTGAAGTTGAACACCGCGAGATTGTAAATAATTTTGTGCGATCCAGCGGCCCCAGATTCCGGAATTCACATCGGCAAAAAGAATTTGTGGTAACAGCATTAATGCGGTGAAAAAAGAAACGAGAAAAAACTTCATAGATACCCCCAAGAGCAAAGGCTAGTAAGGGTTGTAATGTGATGTCAATAAATTGATTACTGAAAAAAATTAACTAACGTTCTTATCCATCTTAAATAAAACGGAATACATCGCTTTCAGCATATCAGGGTCAAAGCGAGCGCTGAGTTTATTTTTAATCATGTTTAAGGACTCTGCGGGCTTCATGGGAACATTGTATGAGCGCTGCGTTGTCATAGCGTCGTAGGTGTCTGTTAAGGCTACAATTCGGGCAAATGGATGAATTTCATGGGCCGATAAGTCTTGTGGGTAACCGCCGCCAGACCAAGATTCGTGGTGTTCGTAGCA
>JAYTHR010000100.1:0-1759 GCA_043732425.1 Bdellovibrionales bacterium | reverse complement strand
TCTCGCTTTGGAAAAAAAGTGGAAACGCAAACTTTTACGACTTTGTTGATCAGTTTCTTTTTAAATCTTTTTTAGAAATGAATTCTTACCTGCTGTTTCATCAAGGGGTTGTCCCGGAAATTCACGGTCAAAACGTGATGATCGCTTACGATGCTAAAAAAGAAAAAATTGTTCATTATTACCACCGGGATTTAGGCTCAATGAATGTGGATTTACGACTTCGATTTATCAATGGTCTTGATGTTTCTGATCTGAGATCTGCTAATGCCGCTTTTGATTTTAAATTCGAACGAGCTACGGAAAAATACGAATCCGTCCATATGGATTATTTAAATGATTGGCTTTTTCGCTGGACCTATCTCGAGACGCTGAAAGAGTACGTTCCGTATTTTTCCCCAGAGCGCACTAAGAAAAGGTTAAGACGGCGCCTTCTGGAAACTGTCCGTAAAGAACTACCGTTAAAAACAACCTTGTTGGCCTCATCTGTCGAAGCCCACCTAAAAAAGTATTATTCAGAAAATCCGCCTCCAAATTGGAAACCTTTAAACTTCGAGGCCCAACCTCAGAAACTGAAAGAGTTTTTTATACGCCAGCAAGAAAACAAACAGTTTATGGAAGTTCCCGATTCCTGGTTGTCAAAAGCACCACTAAATGCCGAAGGAATCTTAATGACAGAATACGGAATCCTACGACGCGAGAAGAATAAGTCCTTGCGAATCTATTACTACCCATCAAAAGATTTACCAAGCTTACTAGGTTACTCTCAGCCGAATCAGGAAAACTATTGGAAAGCACAAATCCGACGCAGTTCGATGAGTATTCGTTGCGAAAATTTATTTCAATAAGCCTAACACCACGTACAATTTCAATCACAATTTGACAATTTTCTGAAATGCTTTCAAGGTGCACTTGTGCCTTCGAAAAAACAGATCACCCTATTCTCAGTCCTGTTTGTATTGGGATTTTCAACTCTCGCGAATTTATTTTTTAACTCGACAACACCTAATCTGAACAACTGTGCGAGTTTTGGTCATATTCATAATTACAAATCTGTACCCATTGCAAAAAGCCCTGAAATTAAAAACCATCACTCTGAAGGCGACGATGACTGTCACGAAGGAAAGTTCACATCGGGCTTACAGATATTTACTCCGATTACTTTCCTTCCAGTATCTTTACACGACCACATAGCTTTCGCACCTGTATTTCGAATCAACTCAAACTTTGCAAGCCCCTTTGTAAAACTACTGAAAAAGCCGCCTCGCTCAGCTTAAATCCAACCTCCACAATTTCTTTCATAATCTCAAAAATTTTATATCCCATTCAAAAGGATTAGACGATGTCTTCTAAATTTTCTTTTCAGTTTTATAGTACTTTAGCATTTTTTTATAGGCCATTAGTGTTTTTATTTTTAAACTTAACTTTCGCGGCCTCCGTATCGTCGGGTATGAACTCTCCGAATACCAGCGCCAACGCTTTATTTCTTTATCGTAATTCCAACTTTCACCAGCAAGATGCCGATCCCGGAAATTTGGATCAAGATCGAAATGGCGTTAATATTCAAGAAGCTGAATTACAGTTCTACTCAGATGTCGATCCTTACACGCGCTTAAGCTTACTTTTATCCATTCACCCCGAATATGAAAAAAACAAAGACGGACTGATTTCAGAAAAGTGGATTATTCAACCGGAAGAAGCCTTTGCCGAATCTAATATCATACCGGACATGACGCTGAAGATCGGAAAGTTTAAAGCGGCC
>JAYTHR010000099.1:0-1766 GCA_043732425.1 Bdellovibrionales bacterium | reverse complement strand
AAACTATTGATAAAACGATTTTCTTGCAAGCCAACTTCACTATCGGGGCCCACCCGTCACATTCTTATTAAGGAATAATTTATGAAAATTTCAGTGGTCTCATTTTTAGTAATTGTACTTTTCTCTAGTTTTAGCTTTGGAAAAATTCATGTCGCGACGACAACTCCAGATCTAGCCGCCATCGTTCACGAAGTCGGTCAGAGCGAAGTCGAAGTTTTTTCGATCGCTAAGGGCACGCAAGACCCCCACCAAATCGAAGCTAAGCCTTCTTTTATGGTCCGCCTACGTTCCACAGATATCGTATTCGAACAAGGATTAGAATTAGAAACCGCCTGGATTATTCCGCTGATTCAAGGCTCCCGTAACCCGAAGCTGTTAGCGAAAGATGGCTTAATCGAATTAGCTTCGGATCTAGAACCCATCGAAATTCCTAAAGCCAACACGTCCCGCGCTGAAGGAGATGTGCATCCCGGCGGAAATCCACACTTTCAACTTGATCCTATTCGCCTAGGAAAAGCGGCATTGCTCATTGCGACCCATTTAGGGGAACTGGATCCCTCACATAAAGATTTTTTCCAGAAAAATGCGCAAGCGTTTCAAAAAACAATGCAGGAAAAAACCAAACTTTGGCAGGCACGAATCAAAAAAACGGGAATAACAGAAATCGTGACCTATCATAAAACGCTATCCTATTTTTGTGACCGCTTTGAAATTCAGTGCACTATTCAACTCGAACCCAAGCCAGGAATTCCGCCAACTGCGAGTCATTTGATCTCTGTTATCGAACAAATGAAAAAAAGAAAATTAAATTTAGTGTTGATTGAAAATTTGTATGAAGATTCCGTCGCTGCAAAGCTAAAGCAGGATTTACCTCAGGTTGTTGTCAGTAAAGTTCCTGTTTACGTTGGCGGTGATTCTGGGATTTTAACGAACGAGCAACTCATCGAAAAGCTAGTTCAAGCCTTCGAGCAGACCACACACTGATGGAAGCCTTACAGTTTTTAGCAGCTCCGTTTGCCTTAGCTATTTTATTGGTCGGCATTCATGCTTACCTGGGACTTCATGTCTTAAGGCGTGAAGTGATCTTCGTTGATATCAGCTTATCTCAGGTGGCGGCCTTAGGTGCTGCCGTCAGTCTTTTTTTCGTTCAAGAAGGTCAAGGTGCTGGCTTAGCACTTAGTCTTTCCTTAGCTTTGTGCCTTATAGTTTCCCTAGCATTAGCCCTACTTCGGCACTACGAAAAATCAATTTCACAGGAAGCCTTAATCGGTATGACCTACGCTTTAGCCAGCGGAGCACTAATTCTTGTTGCCGACAAACTTCCTCACGGTGCCGAACATCTTAAGGAAGCCTTAATTGGAAATATTCTTTTTGTAACTTGGCCTCAAGTTTCTGAAACATTTGCGATCTATTTAGTGATCGGCATCGTTCACTGGATTTTTCGAAAACCATTCTGGCGAGCTTCAAATGGTGAAAAAGGAATGTTCTGGTGGGATTTTCTTTTTTATTTTCTTTTTGGAATCGTTATTACTTTTTCAACCCGCCATGCCGGTGTCTTAGTTGTCTTTTCAATTTTAGTGGCTCCAGCAGCGCTGGCCACACGGTATTCTAAAAATCTTATTTCACAACTTCTACTGGCCTGGGCGGTCGGGAGCATCGGACTGTTGCTAGCTAGCTTTCTTACTGAGCTACAATTTAGACTTGCCGTCGGGGGCTACGATCGTTTGTACTTTGTGTACACTTTTCTTTGCTGCGTTATTAGTACG
>JAYTHR010000098.1:0-6184 GCA_043732425.1 Bdellovibrionales bacterium | reverse complement strand
ATATATTTGTCAATAAATTAGCCTACGGAATTCGCGCGCCGTTCAGCGAAAACTGGCTGATGAAATTTCGTGAACCCACGCGCGGGGAAGTTATTGTTTTCAAATATCCTAAAGACATGAGCACGTTTTTCATTAAACGTATTGTTGGGATTCCCGGTGATAAGGTTAAGTTTGAAAATGGAGTTTTATATATCAACGACAAGCCTCAAGAAAAAGTAGTACCGAAATCATCGCGTGATTTTGACTTCCTTCACGAAGAAGACTTCAAAAGCGAAGGTGGTTATCAAGACACGAAAGCAAACTACGTGCACTTTACGGAAAATCTGGAAAGCAACACCGGCCGCGTTGTCGAGCACAGCATCCTGATGCGTAAGGGTGATGTGATCGGATTTCCTGGTGATGGCGAAGCCGTTGTTCCTGCGGATTCTTTGTTTGTAATGGGTGATAACCGGTATAATTCTCATGATTCGCGCTTTTGGGGATTTGTTCCGCAAAAAAATCTTTTAGGTAAAGCCAGTTTCATTTGGTTAACTTGCGACGAAATGCTTCCGGTGATTTCCATGATTTGTAATCCACTGACAATTCGTTGGTCTCGGCTGTTCGATACGGTTCAGCAGTAAAAATACCCAATGAATTTAACTTCAAGTAAAAAAGGAAAACAGGGAACTTGGCCGCAAGCTCTTTTCACCTTTTTTCTTCCATTACTATTAATTTTTATTTTTCGCTGGTTTTTCTACGAACCTTTTGTGATTCCGTCGGAAAGCATGGTTCCGACTTTGCTGATTCATGATCATATTCTGGTAAAGAAATTTTCGTACGGTCTCAAGCCACCTTTGGGTGACGGGTGGCTCTGGAAATATTCTGAGCCCACTCGCGGGGACATTGTTGTTTTTCGCTATCCTGAAAATCGTGATGTTTTTTTTATCAAGCGACTTATTGGTTTACCCGGAGACCTAATCACCGTACAAAACGGTCAACTTTCCGTGAACGGAAAGATTTGGTCACTAACAGCTTTTCCCGAGGAATCTTTCTCTGATGAGGATACTTTTAATTATTTTACAGAGCAGGCTGAAAACGTCAAACCCCATACGATTCGTTTATTTTCAGCTTACTCGCATGCCGGGCCCGAAGAAAAAAAGTTGACGGTTCCAGAACATTCTTATTTCGTGATGGGTGACAACCGGGATCAGTCTCACGATTCGCGCTTTTGGGGCTTTGTTGCGGAAGACTTACTGGTTGGGCAGGCTTCGCTTGTGTGGCTGAGTTGCGAAGAGACCTTAGTTTCGGCTCCGTTCATATGTGATCCTTTCCGCTTGCGCATTCAGCGGTTTTTTAAGACCATTAAATAACTAATTCTAACTGCGGCCTGTGATCACTTAAGGAGAGCCAATCAGAAAAAATATTTATTGGATTTTCATCGCTCTTTTCGCGGCGCTATTTTGTAGAACTTTTTTAATTTCAGTTCACAAAGTTCCCACCGTTTCCATGGCGCCTACGTTGTGGCCCGGCGATTTCATCATGTCCTCGCAGGTTGCCTACGGACTTCACTTTCCTTGGAGCGAGCAAACCTATTTTCCGAACGCCCCACAGCGCGGAGATCTTATTGTTTTTCAGTTCAGTCAAAAAACAGCTCTGGCAAAGGCGTCGGCTCAGTACGTAAAACGCGTCATTGCTGTCTCAGGAGATGAAATCGAAATGAAGAATGGCCAAGTTATTTTAAACGGCCAACCCTGTCTTTATCAAAAAAAGGATAGTCGCCTCGCAAGCGATGCCTTTGAGATCTCTGAGGAAGACTGCTTAGGTTCAAAAAGGGAAATAATTGTCAGCCGCCAAAAAAACCAGGCGGTACTAGATTCATTATCTAAATTGAAAATTGCGGCGGGCGAAGTGTTCGTGTTGGGCGACAATCGCGACACCAGTGATGACTCTAGAAATTTAGGTCTTGTAGCTATTGATCAAATTGCTAGCAAAGTAAGCTCGATTTGGCTTTCCTACGGCTCAACGCAAGATTTCATTTCCGGTCCAAATCAAGTGCGTTGGAATCGAATTTTGACAAAACCCCGATAGGGTTTTAGCCTTACCCTAATGCCTACGAGCAAAAGCTCTTTGATCAACTTATCTCAATATTCAAAATCTAAAATTGAATCCCTATTTGAAAAATCTTTGGCCCTGAAAATTCACCACAAAAAAGGTGAAGTACTTAGATCTCCATCTTTCTCTGGAAGGACAGCTGCGCTTCTTTTTTTCGAACCGAGTACGCGCACTCGATTTAGTTTCGAGGCGGCTTGCGTTCGCGCTGGCGTTCATCCCATGGTGCTCGACGGCTCGGCAGGTACCAGTTTAGAAAAAGGCGAGTCCGTGATCGATACGATTCGAAATATTCAAGCCATGCAGCCGCAACTTTTTATTATTCGCTGTGATCAAAAATTAAATTTAGCTGAGCTAGCTGAAACGTTAACAGTTCCGGTAATTAATGCCGGCTGGGGCTCTGAGGGCCATCCCACTCAAGCCCTGCTGGATCTATTAACTCTATTTGAAAAAGACAAAATCTTAGAAAATAAAAAAATTCTATTTGTCGGCGACGTAAAACACTCGCGCGTAGTGTCGTCTCATTTTGAACTGGCAAAAATTTTTAATTACACGATTGGAATTTGCGGCCCTCCGGAATTTTTACCCGACTCAGCAAGTAAAAAAGTTTTCAAAAGATTTGAAACTTTACAGCAGGGACTAGCTTGGGCCGATGTCGTGATGGCGCTGCGGGTCCAAAAGGAACGACATCAAGAAAATTTATTTCCGGCCGAAAAATATCACGACATGTTTGGGTTAAATAAACGCAGATTAAGCGCTTTATCGGCTAGTGGATGGATCATGCACCCCGGGCCGATTAATTATGGAATTGAAATGGCAGAAAATGTTCTGGATGATCCTCGGACTTTAATTTTACAACAGGTTGAAAATGGCGTCTTTCTGCGAGAAGCCCTCATTCGCAATCTTATTGAGGAAGCCTAATGGGAACGTATTTAGTTTTAGAAGATGGTGAATTCTTTCAGGGACAAAGTCTTTCTCAACAATCTTTGTTTCCCGAAAAAGCGGGCGAAGTTGTTTTTAACACCTCCCATTCTGGCTATGAAGAAATTGCGACGGATCCATCTTATTTTTCTCAAATTTTAGTAACGACGGCGCCCATGATGGGAAATTATGGTGTCCATCCCACGCAATGGGAATCGAAAAAAATTTGGATTCAAGGTTTTGTTTGCGTGCAAATGCAAAATAGCCAACGCGAAAATTCATGGGCAAAAAGTCTTATGGAAAACCAAGTTCCCATCTTGACGGAAGTGGACACCAGGCGACTGGTTTTAAAATTACGCAGCCAAGGAACTCCTTGGGGAGCCCTTGTTTATGCCCTATCTACTACTGAAGCAGTTTCTAAAGCGTTGGCTTTGATTAAAAAGCAAAAAGATCAGGACACCGACTGGGTCCACTTGTGTTCGCGGAAAAATATAGAAGATATAAAGGGAAAAAATCCCTCAGGTCCAAGAATCGCCGTTCTTGATTTCGGAGCGAAAGAAAATATCATCCGAGAACTTGCTCTCCGCAGTTCAGCACTTCGTATTTTCCCAAGTCGGGCCTCGGCAGCGAGTATCGAAGACTGGAAACCCAATTCTCTGATGTTAACGAATGGCCCGGGCGATCCTGCTGAAGTTAAAATCGCCCCCGAGACCATTCGTAAATTTATTGGTAAAATTCCCGTGTTTGGAATTTGCATGGGCCACCAAGTGTTAGCGTTAGCTTTAGGTGCAAAAACTTATAAATTGAAATTCGGTCACCGCGGCGCGAACCATCCCATAAAAGATGATTTGATTCATCAAATTTACATGTCTAGTCAAAATCATGGTTATAGCGTGAACGCGGAAACATTGCCCAGTACTCTAAAAATAACTCATCGAAATTTAAATGACGGCACAGTTGCGGGGTTTTATTCGGCCGAGTTGAATGTTCTCGGTATTCAGTATCATCCGGAAAGTCACCCCGGCCCCCACGAAGCATCGCAGTTATTTGATTTTTTTATTAATAAGATGCATTCGTCTTTGGTCATTCCAGAAAAGCAGAAAGCGGAAGGTTCATTATGCTAAAGTGGGAACAATTTCAAGCCAGTATGCAAAAGCTAATCGGACATTATACTTCGAACAGCTTTCAAGACGAGCTTACCGAGGCCAAAAAAGAATTCTTCGACAATGCGGGCTCGCTGGACGAAAACAAGCCGCACTACAACTTACGCATGCATCAATTTTACGAATGGTATTTTTTAACTCGTCCGCTGAAAAGCTATATGAAAACGCCGCTTGAAGTTTGCGCTTTACATCGCGAGCTGCGCTTAACCCCGGAAGACGAACTGACCATAGCGATTCTGAGGGATCATCGGCATTCGATTTTTGAATTTTTAAAAACAAAAAAAGATGAAATTTATCTAAAAGATTTATTTAAAAATGAAAAGATTGTCGTCAATCACACTGATTTAGTTTTCGGATTTGATGAAAAAGAATTTTTTGAAGCTCGATTGATCTCGTTGAATGGGACCTACTTTTTTCTGAAGAGCTTCTGTTTTCATCCGGAATCTGCGCAAAAATTTATTACTCAGGAAGTTAAAGTTCACCGTAAAAATTTAGATCTAAATCCGGATCATTTTATTTTAAGACTAAATAAAATGCGTTATAAGTTCGAACAATACAAGCACGTGAAGCCCGAACTTATTTACACAAACGAAAATCGGCTAGGTTTGTAAATGCCAAGAAATAATCAGATCAAACGAATATTAATCATAGGTAGTGGACCGATTCAGATTGGACAAGCCTGCGAATTTGATTACTCGGGAACTCAAGCGTGCAAAGCCTTAATGAAAGAAGGCTTTGAAGTCATTCTCGTCAATTCAAATCCCGCGACGATCATGACGGATCCAGAAATTGCCACGCGAACCTATATTGAACCCTTAAAAGTTCAATACGTTGAAAAAATTATTGAAATCGAAAAACCTCAGGCGGTTATTCCGACCCTGGGGGGTCAAACAGCCTTAAACTTGGCGTTAGAATTAGATCGGTTAGGAATTTTAAAAAAGCATCATGTTCAAATGCTCGGAGCCACTCCGTCTGTTATTGAAGCGGCTGAAGATCGCGAAAAGTTTCGTGCCATATTAGACGAGCTGGGTGCGAAATATCCTGAAAGCGTCATGGTTAGAAACTTTGAACAAGGTTTGCTTGCGGGTGAAAAATTAGGTTATCCCAATATTCTGCGGCCTAATTACACATTAGGCGGTGGTGGCGGTGGAATCGCTTATTCACCAGAGGAATATAAAAAAATGCTCGTGCAGGCCTTACACGAAAGCCCAACTTCTGAAGTTTTGGTAGAGGCCAGCATCTTGGGATGGAAAGAATTTGAACTTGAAGTCATGCGCGATGCCGCAGGAACTTTTGTTGTTGTATGCTCGATAGAAAATTTTGATCCGTGCGGGGTCCACACCGGAGACAGCATTACGGTAGCTCCACAACAAACCTTAACAGATTATCAGTATCAAGACATGCGCGATGAAGCCTGTCGCATCATCAACCGGGTCGGGGTTCAGACGGGCGGAGCCAATATCCAGTTTGCCGTCCATCCGCAAACAGGCGAGCGCGTTGTTATCGAAATGAATCCCCGAGTTTCCAGATCTTCAGCATTAGCCAGCAAAGCCACGGGTTTTCCAATCGCTAAGATTGCCGCGCTTCTAGCGGTTGGGTATTTGCTGGAAGAAATAAATAATGATATTACGAAAGTAACGCCCACGTGTTACGAGCCTGCCTTAGACTATGTGGTCACGAAAATTCCAAGATTCGCTTTTGAGAAATTTCAGGGATCTAAGGATATTCTTTCAACGCAGATGAAAAGCGTCGGTGAAGTCATGTCCATGGGGCGTACTTTACAAGAATCACTTATGAAAGCGATCGCCGCATTAGAAATGCATCCCGAAGCTATTCCTGATATTTCCTTTGATCTCGAAAAAATGTCCTATCCGAACAGCCAGCGCATTTGGCATATTTTCCAAGCCCTACGCCAAGGCGTTTCGATCGCGCAAATTAACGAGCTGACTAAAATCGATCTGTGGTTTTTAGAACAGATCGAATCCATCGTGAAATTTGAAAAGATTATTGCG
>JAYTHR010000097.1:0-17767 GCA_043732425.1 Bdellovibrionales bacterium | reverse complement strand
TCAACTGACAGAATTAGCAAAAAAAGGTGGCGCTGATCAGATAACAATTCATCTGCGTGAAGATCGTCGGCATATTCAGGATGCAGATGTTGAACAACTTTGTAAAAAATCACATCTTCCCATCAACTTAGAAATGGCCGTGCAAGAAAAAATGCAAAATGTGGCTTTAAAAAATAAGCCCCGGTGGGTTTGCTTTGTTCCCGAGAAACGTGAAGAATTAACGACCGAAGGTGGCCTTGATCTTTCAAAATGCTTTTTGAAAATAAAAAAAATGACCGAGAATTTAAAAAGAAATAAAATTAAAGTGTCCTTCTTTATTGATCCCAATTTAAGCCAGGTCAGGCAGGCGGCCGCAGCGGGTGCTGACGCCATAGAATTTCATACGGGACACTGGGTTTTAGCCTCGGGAAATAAAAAAAATAAAATTTGGAAGCATTTGCAACAGGCCGCCTGGCTAGCTCATGAGCTGGGGCTTCGAGTTCATGCGGGCCACGGACTCGATTTCCTGCACGCACGCAAAATAACTCGGTTACCACATTTGCTAGAAGTAAATATTGGACATTCTGTTATTTGTTATTCACTAACCGATGGCATAAAAAAAGCAGTTCAAAAAATGAAAAATGAACTCAAGTAAAGCCCTGCTTTTTCAAGCCGAAATCCAGAATCTCAATGACTACACCGAGCTGATTGCCGTCCTTAAAGATAATATAAATAATCAACCGTCCTGTGTTTTATTAAACGGTCCCATGGGTGCAGGGAAAACAACTTTTATTCAGAAATTTTGTGAAAGTTATGGTTTAAAAAATACATCTTCTCCCACTTTTGTTATTCACCAAAGCTACCAAAGTCAAAAGATTAAAATAGATCATTTCGATCTTTATCGCCTGACAACAGTTGAAGAAATAGAGACATCAGGCTTATGGGAGATCAGCGCCGATTTAAGTAATGCATTACTATTTATCGAATGGTTCGAGCGCATTTCCCCATTGGATTTACCGCTGGACCGATCTATTTACGAATTAGAAATTGAAAAGATCACGGAACTAAAAAGGCAAGTGCGACTAAGCCGATTCCTTCGCTAAATCTTGAAGTAGTATTTCATCTTCAGCCCCAAGGCGCTTTGATTTTAAACCAACCAAAAATCCGATGACCGTTGGTCCGCGCTTTAAGGCCGTGATACAAATGTAATTATAATCCAGTAAAGTTTGTCCCAACTGATTCATGTTAAAAGATTCACTCAGTCCGGTTTTGAAAACTTTCGAAAAAGGATTATCTTCGATCACACTTTGTTCAAATACCTTAGAATTGGAAATATTTTTTTGAATTTCTGAATCCATTTTATAAATGCTAGTTTTTGAGTCGACAATTTTTAAAACAACGTAGGCATCAAATTTCTTTTTAGCCTCGAAACAATATTCATCATGGCGCTCAGAGAGGTAATCCCATAAAGATTCTGAGCCTGAATCGGCCGGTTTTGATAAATCTAAATCTGGCTTGGCTCCAGGGTTAAAAAGATTGCCGGCTTTAAAATTAATTTCTGTTTTTTCCTGTTTAAGATCGATTCCAGATAATAGAGAATTTTCTTCGGGCTCAGGAATTTCCAAACTGTCGTCATCTGCGGTCAGCTCGGGACTTTGCGATGCTTCTGGGAAAAGTTTTTGACAGATAAAGGTCAGCGTTTTCGGATCAGCTAAAATAAAAATAAAATTTCCAATGGCAGCTAAGTTTTCATTGTAAGCTAGACCTAATACAACGAGATGCCCGTCCCAAACCGCGTAGGGAATTAGGTCTTCGTTCCAAAACGTATGGTGGTGGTACTCGGTTAAAGTGTCTTGGGCCTGCTCTGTTATTTTTGCCAAGTGATCCGCAGAGAGTTCGTCGCGAAGAGATTTAACATTTGCGGTTTGAGTCATCCATCCTTCGTACTTCTTCCAGCCCAAAATATTTTTTTCTAGTGAAAGACGTAGTTTAGATTTTGTTAATGACTGAAGGTCTAGGGAAATCATTTTTTCTTCAAGCTCTAAAGCCTCTTGAAAAAACACTTCTTCCCAGTTTAAACGCGTATTTATGTAAGTCATCCTGTCTCTTTCATCGGAATATTTCGAATTGTTCTTGAAAATTCTATAATCTTTTAACCGAAACCTTTAAATCGCGTTTCCAATAGGATATGGAAAAAAACAAATTACGGATGATTTTAGCTATGTTATTAATAACACTTGGTTTTTCTTCAGTTCAGGCCCAAGGTCAAAACTCTGAAAATCAACCGAATGGGCCTCAAAACGGAACGGAGAACGAGAAATCTCGTGAAAAAGGTCCAGTGTACAGTCCGTTGAAGGTAAAACCCTACACTAAAAGAACTTACAAAGCCTGATCCGGCACCTTAAAACTTTTCAAATATTTTAATATCGTGTACATACATACGCTATGCTGCCCACTCTCGAAAACCGCACGATCTCGCGTATTTACCTTGATCATAATGCGACCACTCCGCCATCTCCGCTTTTAAAAAGCAGATGGAATGACCTGTTTGAACTTTGGGGAAATCCGTCGTCGATTCACAATGACAGTCGTAAGCCTAAACAATACCTACGTGAAACCAGGCAAAAAATCAGCCAAATTTTAGGATGCTCACCCTTAGAAATCATTTTTAATTCCGGGGCCAGCGAAGGAAACTCGACGATTTTGAAATCCCTATGGTTTGAGCTGGGCTCAGCGCGCCCCGAGTTTTTAATCAGTAGCGTAGAACATCCCAGCGTGATCAAAACGGCCGAGTACTTAATTTCTTGCGGCGCCACCGTTCACTTTATTCCGGTCGCTAAAAACGGCCGAATGGATTTGGAATTTATAAAAAATAAAATTTCTGAAAAGACGGCCTTAATTTCGGTGATGTACGCCAATAACGAAACAGGTTCTATTTTTCCGATCGAGGAAATTGCGAAGATGGCTCACAGCGTGGGGGCTTTGATGCATTCCGATTGTGTGCAGATGTTAGGGAAAAGTTTAACTGATTTTAAAACGTTAGCTGTCGACTACGCCACTTTTTCTGGACATAAATTCTACGCGCTCAAAGGTGCCGGATTTGCCTACGTGAAAAAAACGAGTCCATGGGTTAGCTTGATCCATGGCGGAGGCCAGGAAAGATCCCGCCGTGGGGGTACCGAAAACATTCTCGGCATTGCTTCCTTGGGAATTGCCTTGGAAGATTATGAATTTGCAAATGAAAAGATTCAGGAAATGTCACGCCTTCGCGATTTGATGGAAGCAGAAATCCTGAAAGAGACAACTAACGTTCAAATCACGGCCGGTGAATCTAAACGCTTAAGTAATACTTCGAATTTAATTATTGCTGACGTCGACGGTGAAACTCTTTTAATGAGCCTCGATCTAAAAGGCTTTGCGGTGAGCACCGGCGCGGCTTGTAGCAGCGGTAATCCTGAGCCCAGCCCCGTACTTCTGGCCTTAGGATTAACGCGCGAAGAAGCGCAGAATTCCCTGCGCGTGAGTTTGGGCTGGTCCACAACCGAGCAGCAAATTCGCTCGTTCGTGAGCGTACTAAAAACTGTCATCAAAAAATTAAGAGACTTACATAAAGAAGAAGAAAAATTAAATGAAATTAGATCTTAATAAAAACGAAATTAAACCGGGCTCAAAAGGCCGAGTCCTTGTCGCCATGAGTGGGGGCGTCGATAGCTCCGTGGCGGCTAGTCTGCTGGTGGATCAAGGCTACGAAGTCATTGGTGCCACGATGCAGGTTTGGGATTACACGCAGTGTGATGTCACTGAAGGTAGTGGCACGTGCTGTTCTAGTTTAGATGTCGATGATGCGCGCTCGGTGGCAGATCGTTTGCAAATTCCGTTCTATGTTTTAAACTGCGAAGCTAAATTTAAAGCGCAGGTGATCGAACCTTTTTTAAAAGCTTATTTAGCAGGTCAAACTCCGCTTCCGTGCGTGAACTGCAATACCTATTTGAAATTCGATCATTTAATTCAGAAGATGAAAGAGCTGGACTGCGATTATTTAGCGACGGGTCACTACGCACAAATAATTCAGGATGATTCGGGTAAGGCCCACATCATGACGTCAACCGATGATTGGAAAGATCAAACCTACTTTTTATTCACCATCGATCCCGAAATTATTCCCAAATTATTATTTCCCATTGGTCATCTGAAGAAACCGCAGGTGCGGCAAATGGCCGAAGAAAAAAATCTGGTAGTCGCTAAGAAAAAAGATTCCACTGGAATATGCTTTGTCGGCTCAAAGGGCTACGATCAGTTCATAAAAGAAAACGTATCTTCGGCTATTTTAGATGGTAAAAAAGGCCTCTTAAAAAAATATCCCACGTCCGAAGTGATGGCTAACCACGAAGGCATTCATCTTTACACCATCGGACAAAGTAAGGGTCTGGGAATGACGTACCACGAGAAGTTATTCGTTATCAAAATTGATGCGGTTGATAATTCCGTTTGGGTCGGTGAAGAAAAGTACCTTTATCAGGATGAAGTAAAAATCATTGAACCGCACTGGCTTTCAACGATTTCAGAAGAGGAAGACTACGAGGTCAAAATTCGTTACCAGCACGGCGGTGCCTCCGCGAAGCTGGTGCGCACCCAAAGTGGATTTACAATAAAATTCAAAGAAGCGCAGCGGGCCGTGACTCCCGGGCAAGCAGCCGTGATTTATCAAAAGCAAAAACTTATTGGTGGCGGGTGGATCACATTAACCTAACGATAGAAAACTCTACCTTTGTCATGCACACGTTTGGTTGTAAGGTGAACACTTACGACACGGGACTTATTCAGAAGAACCTTAAACAAAATTATCGCTTAAGTGATGCTGCAAGCGAAAAAACAAAAACGCAAATTCATGTGCTGAACACGTGCGCCGTGACCGCCGAGGCGACTCAGCAGGCTGTAAGACTAATCCGCAAAATAAAATCCACCGAACCGTTAGCTACAATTGTTGTTACGGGTTGCGCGGCCCAGGTTGATACCGAAATGTTTAGAAATTTACCAGGCGCCGATTTAGTCGTCGCGAATTCGCACAAGGGGCTACTGCCGCAAATCATGGATCAGTATTTCAAGGGCGAAATAAAAGATAAAGTTTTTAAATCTAATATTTTTAAAAAAGAAGAACTCGAAGCAGGGGGCGGAATCGAAGCGAACCACACCCGCAGTTTTTTAAAAATTCAAGATGGCTGTAATAGCTTTTGCACGTTTTGTATTATTCCGTATGCTCGCGGAAAAAGTAGATCTATTCCTATTTCGCAGCTGGTTCAAAAAATAAACGAGCTAGAAACCGAAGACGTCCAAGAAGTTGTTCTGACGGGAGTTCACGTTGGTGATTACGAAGATACCGCTTGCGGCCAAACAAAAGGTTTCGAAGATTTGATCGAAGCCATTTTACTAAATACGAAAATGAAGCGCCTTAGGCTTTCTTCGTTGGAACCTATTGAAGTCAGCGATCGGCTGCTTGAACTATTCAAAGACACGCGGCTTTGTCCCCATTTTCATATGAGTATTCAAAGCGCTGATACCGAGGTCCTTGCAGGAATGAAGCGGAAATACTCGTCCGCGCAGGTCCAAGATTCTTTGCAGCGCATCTATAAGGCCATCCCGCACGTGTTTGTCGGAATGGATGTCATTGCTGGTTTCCCGACGGAAACCGACGAGCAGTTTGAAAACACCTACCGCGTGCTGGCTGAATCTCCATGGACGCGATTACATGTTTTTCCATACAGCGAACGTGCGGGAACTCGGGCAGCAACATTGCCACAAATTCCGTTTCACCTTCGAAAAGAGCGCGCTTCGAAGTTACGAGAATTAAGTCTTCACCGCTTTCAAAGTGAGGCCTTGAAACAGATCGGCACGTATAAGGATGTTCTAATTCTGAATTCTGAAACCAAAAAATCTGCCGGTTTAACTGACGACTACTGGTCTGTGAAAATAGACTTTGCGACCCACGAAGAATTAAAAGCTGCAAAAAATTCGGTAAAGCAAGTCCTTATTAAAGATGTCATAGTTCAGAACTCCGAGGTCTTACTTCAGGGTCAATGGGCGCACCATGCTTGAAAATAGACAGTCCATTGAAAACCAAATTAAATATAAGTTCAAAAAAGAAGATTTACTGATTGAGGCTTTGACGCACAAAAGTTTCTGCATCGAGCAGAACTCTAAAAAAGCCGATAACGAGCGGCTTGAGTTTTTAGGAGATTCCATTCTTAATTTTGTAATCGCTGACTACTTACTTGAGCTTTTCCCCCAGGACTCAGAAGGACTACTTAGCAAAAAGCGTGCAAGCCTTGTGAATCAAAATACCCTGAATGATTTGGCATTAAACTGTCGTATCGCAGATGAAATTATTCTGGGACCTGGTGAGAAAAAACAGAACTCGCATTTAAAACCGCGCGTGTTAGCGTCGTGCTTCGAAGCCCTCATTGGAGCCGTCTATTTGGATTCTGATTTTGTCATGGCCAAAAAATTTGTTCTTCAGCATTTCAAAGATCTAGATTTTAAATTGGATGAAGAAAGTGGTTTCGAAACCGATTACAAAACTAGGTTGCAGGAAATCACGCAAAAATTCAAAATGGGAACGCCGACCTACGAGCTTTTAATGACGAAAGGGCCGTCGCACCAGCCTAGTTTTTTAGTCGCCTTAAATCTAAATTTGCAGGAAAAGGCCCGCGCCGAAGGGCCCAGTAAGAAAAAGGCTGAGCAAGCGGCGGCACAGATTTATTTACATTTATTAAGAAAAGAATTACCAGAAAATATTTAGTTTTCAATCGGAGAAAAGATGAGTTTTAAAGCAGGATACGTCGGTTTAATTGGTCAGCCCAACGCAGGGAAAAGTTCGCTGATGAATTTTATTATCAAAGAAAAAGTTTCCATCGTGACAAATAAGCCGCAAACAACACGGCGTCGAATTCTTGGGATACACACGACTGCGGATAGCCAAATTATATTTATCGACGCGCCTGGCGTGATAAAAGCGGATAAAGGACTGAATTCGTTCCTAGAGCGTGAGGCTTTAGACGTCATTAAAGAAAGTAATGTTTTAGTTGCGGTATTAAATCTAGATGAAAAAACGGTCGAACATGCCGAGGCCATCCTACGTCTGGTGACCTCTTCGAAAAAGCCTTGGATCGGTGTGATCACGAAGGCCGATATCGAAGACAAAGCGCACCGAATTATGATACTGCGAGACTTAGTCGAGAAAAATGGCGGTAAAGCGATTTGCATGTCGATTCAGAAAAACACCGAAGAGTACCGTGCTGACTTCTTAAAAGAAGTTGTGGCGCTGCTGCCGGTCACCGAGCAAGCCCTTTACGATTCTGAACTTTACACCACAGAAAATATGCGGTCTTTAGTCAGCGAAATCGTGCGTGAACATTGTTTTGATAATTTAAATTTTGAAATCCCGTATCAATTGGCGGTTCAGGTCAGAAAGTATGATGAAGACGCTAAACCTTGTCCTAAGATCTACGTCGACATTCTGGTCGCCAAAGAAAGTCAGAAGCCAATTCTGATCGGTAAAAAAGCCGAGCTGATCAAAAAAATCAGTCAAGAAAGCCGCGCTGAAATTGAGAAATTAGTGGGCGGGAAAGTTTATTTAGAATTAAATGTAGTAGTAAAAGATAATTGGTACGAACACATGCAAACGATGAAAGAATTAGGTTATGTCATTGAACGAAAATAATGAAATGAATGTAGGAAGCGACGAAACGGGATACGACACACAGTTCGCATCGAAAGTAGCCATCATAGGTAGGCCCAATGTCGGAAAATCAACGCTGTTTAATATTTTAACGAATTCAAGAAAATCGGTCGTTAAGGATCAGCCCGGCGTCACCCGCGATATCATCATCGAGCCCGTGGATGTTTGGGGTAAGAAATTTGACCTGATTGACACGGGTGGATTAACGGAATCCCAGGACATGTTCTCGAAACTGATCAAAGAGCAGGTCACCGAGTTTTTATTCTCCGTGGATTTTATTTTACTCGTGATGGACGGACGAGTAGGGCTTGTGCCGGAAGATCGAGATATCATCAAAATCGCAAAGCACACGGGCAAACCGATTCTACTGATCATTAACAAAGTCGATAAGCAGCACGAAGAAGATATTGCGAAGGCTGATTTTTACGAATTTGGCTTAGATATTATTGCCACTTCGTTCGAACAGCGAGCCGGTTTAGCCGAAGTGATGGAATGGCTACATAAAAGAATTCCGGAGCAAACATCCCACGTTAAAGAAGGTATGCGTATCGCCATGGTCGGGAAACCTAACGTAGGAAAAAGTTCGCTTTGCAATCGCCTTCTAGGAATGCAACGCATGCTGGTATCTGAAATTGCAGGAACGACAATTGATTCCGTAGATTCTCCTTTTATCTTTAACGACAAAAAATATATTATTGTCGATACGGCGGGCCTACGGCGCCAAGCTAAGCGCGAAGAGGGGCTCGAGATTATATCCGCATTTAAATCAAAAGAATCTATTCGTCGTGCGGATATGGTTTTACTAGTTATCGACGGCGTCGATGGTCCTTCTGAACAAGACGCAAAGATCATGCAAGCTATCTTAGATGATCATAAGGGCGTTATATTAGTTGCGAATAAATCAGACCTTGCCGACCAAGAGGTTGAAAAATACCGCGAAACGTTTCGGGCTCAAGTGGAAAAAGTATTTCATTTTTTTACAGATGTTCCGATCGTTTTTACTTCGGCGCAAACGGGTTCTGGAATTCCGGATCTGTTTAATATGATTGAAAAAGTTACGAATAATATTAATTTTCGAATTTCGACAAACGAGCTGAATAATTTCTTTTTCCAAACAATTCGTAAAACTCCGGCGCCGGTTTGGGGTGTGAAAGATGTGAAATTTTATTATTTAACCCAGACGTATCAAAAGCCTCCGGCTTTTATTGCGTTTGCGAATCATCCGGACGGTGTTACGCCTTCGTACCGACGTTTTATCATCAAGCATATTAAAAACGAATATAACTTGCAGGGAACTCCGATACGAATCTTTTGTATGAAAACCAGAAGTGGTAAAGAAAAAGAATCGTGAGTCATGGCTAACTGATTATGAGTAAAAAAGCCTCGTGGCGAAACCGCTTATCATTTTATTTATTAGCCATCGGTAGCGCCTGTGGACTTGGTAACCTTTGGCGTTTTCCCTATATCGTGGGCGAAAACGGTGGCGGCGCGTTTTTACTTCTTTATCTTTTTTTAGCGTTAACCATTGGGCTAACTTTACTGATTGCGGAACTGATGATTGGTCAGTTTACCGGTTCTAGTATTTTAATGGCTTCTAAAAGATTCGCATCTCAGCAGAAAATTCCGTTACAAGTTTTTGGTCGGCTAAGTCTTTTGATCAGCGCGGTGATGCTTTCTTATTATTCCGTGATTTGTGGTTGGGTGCTTCACTACCTGACACAGTTTTTTATGAGCTTATTTCAGTCTCAGCCGTTAGACTTTTTGACTCACGATTCAATGATGTCTTTATATGAAAATTCTTGGCTCCAGTTTTCGCTAGCCAGTGTGCATTTACTGATTACCATTATTATTGTCGTCAAAGGTTTTACAGACGGGGTCGAGCGTTGGATCACTTCGCTTCTACCCTTATTTGGCCTTCTGGTTGTGATACTTTTAGTTAAATCTCTGTCGTTAGATACAACACCAGATGTTCTGAGGTTTTTATTTTATCCGGATTTTTCGAAGCTCACGTGGGGCTCGCTGGGGCATGCAATTGGCCACGTGTTTTTTACTTTATCTTTAGGCTTTGGTACGATGGTGACGTTTGGTTCTTATTTTCGTGATGAAGAGCACCTTCCGGGAATTGGTTTTCGCGTGACTTTGGTTGATTCGATTATTTCCCTGGTTGCCGTGCTGCTGATCTTTCCGATAGCTTTTTCAAGTTCTAAGCAACCGATCACTGACCCCAGCCTTTTATTCGAAGTTCTTCCGAAGTTTTTGGCAAAAGATAAGGGCGGAGTTTTTTTCGGTCTTGTTTTTTTCCTGTGTCTTTGGCTTGCAGCCCTGAACGCTAGCATTGGTTTACTCGAGACAATCACCGCGAACGTGGTCGAGAAACGCCCGCAGTTGAAACGCTCGTTATCCGCTTGGATTTCGGGTTTTGCCATTTTACTGCTTACGGTATTTCCGGCATTTTCTGGGACTTTATTTAAAAACTTTAAATTCAATGGTCACGGATTTATTGAAACTCTTGATTCCTTTCTGATTAATGGCTTGCTGCCAATCGCTGGTTTAGGAATGGTTCTTATGGCGCTAGTCGGTTTGACCCAAGTCGATCGTAAAAAGCTTTTTACCAAAGACGGTAGCCCCACCAGCCACAGCATGTATTCGCACTGGGAATTTTCGCTGAAATGGATTGTACCTACGCTGATTATTTTAGGACTCGTGCTTCAGGGATATAACTTTTTTTTCAATCCGTAGGATAAAAATACCTAGCTTAGTCTCAAAAAGAGTCAAAACAAGGACTCATCTATTTCTCGAATCAGTCCGATAAGTTTGGCAGCAAAGGACGTATCAAGCATGAGCGCTCATCTTCCAAGTAAGACGAAATTACAGCCTTTACAGAAAAAGACTCTTTTGCCAGAAGTTCGAGACGTGTCTAGCCTTCCTGCCGTGGTGCAGAACCAAGACATCGTCAGCGTTTATAAAGACCTTAATAGCGACAGTAAAGTTCATCAGGATCTTCAGCGTCAGCGCCAACATTTATTCATTGCCTTCATTGCTTTTACGCTTTTGGGGCTTGGACTTTTTATGGGAAGCTATTTGACCAAAAACAGATCCGTCGCAGCCGTTTCGGCATTTCAAGGCTTTCAGAGGCAGGGAACGCCGACTCATGATGAGCACTATCAATATGATAAAAGTTGTTATTTAGATACGAACGGTGAACAAGTCTGCATGACGAGAACCAGTCAGAAAAAAGACCGCAATTAAAAATTCACGCCGATAATAGTTGAGATATCGAAGCTATCACCCTTTAAATTGGGACTGATGGGTAGATGGCCCACGCCCCCCGAACCATTACTTCCTTCTTCAATAAAATTTTTATTCTCATCAGGGTATCTGACGTAATGATAGGTTCCCTGCAGCCCCAGATAAGCCCGTCGCCGCAGGATAGGAATCTCAAGACCCAGTCCTGATTTAAATCCAAAAACGCTATCAGGTGAAACGGGTAAAGTATTAGCTAAATTATAAGTCCGTTTATAATTTCCGGCACCCACGATAATGTAGGGATTTAAATCGGCTAAACCTTTAGTGACATTTTCCGTGTTGAAATAATATTTTATATTTACATCAATGGTCTGAATATTCACCGAGCCCGTATAAACCGTTGAAACTTGCGTTAGGGCTCCATCTTTATAGCTTTGAAATTGGACGTTATGATCGCCCATTGAAAAGCCAAGAGATCCCGCAATCTGTAAATCAAAGAAATAACTAAACTGCACTCCGTAAACGGCAGTGGGTGCGTACGCTTGAGAAAAGCCTCCGGTGAATCCGCGGTACCCTAACTGCAAACCCAAAGTTAGATAACGGCCATTTTTAAAAAAATTAATATCTGCTTCTTCATCCGCGTCTTGTTCAAATTCGTTGTAATCAGAAAAGGGATCAAACGCTTCATCCACGTCAGTTGTTTGTGCTAAGCACTGCGAATGGTTTAAGCTGATTAGAATAACTGCAGCGCAAAATATTTTTTTTAGCAAATTAGGCATCACTACTTTAGTTTGAAGGGATCTGAAACGGGGGACTACAAAAACTTTCTCAAATCCCTTCTTTAGTCCTGAAGCGTTAAGATGAATCTTTCTTGTCGGGTGAAGTTCTGAACTGCTAATTTTAGCTTTATACAGGGAGAACGTTTTGATCGACTACAAAAATGCAGGTGTCGACATTCAAGCTGGTGACCAACTCGTTTCCTGGTTACAAAATACCTCTACCGAGGGAACCTCAGGTTCGCAAAAAAATACCGATTTAAAACAGAACCCAAATCAAAAGCCTAAATACATTTCAGATGTTCCTGATTTCAAGTCGCGGGTTGTTTCGGGAATCGGTGGATTCGCAGCCTTATTCGACGGGCGCTTTTCGAACATGAAAAAACCGCTTTTAATTTCCTGCACGGATGGTGTGGGAACAAAAGTGAAAATAGCCTCTTTTTTTAATGATTTTTCTACTATTGGACAGGACCTCGTCGCTATGTGCGTGAACGACTTGATCTGTACCGGTGGAACTCCACTTTTTTTTCTCGATTACTATGCTACTGGAAAATTGGATTTGAACTCAGCACAGGCTTTTCTATCCGGAATTCGCAGCGCTTGTGAAAAATCACATCTCGTTTTAATCGGCGGTGAAACTGCCGAGATGCCTGGGGTGTATCAAAATTCCGATTTCGATTGTGCGGGATTTTCGGTCGGTGTTGTTGATGAAGAAAAAATGTGGGGCGCTCACAAAGTGAAGTCGGGTGACATGGTTTTAGGGCTTGAAAGTGCGGGATTTCACAGTAACGGATATTCATTACTTCGAAAACTTTTTGAAAATGATTTTGAGCCATTTAAATCCTGGCTCATGCAACCCACACAATTGTATGTGGAAGCTGTTCTAGCCGTAAAACACGATTTTGAAATTCACGCGGCCGCGCACATTACGGGTGGTGGGATTGAAAATATTCCCCGTGTTCTACCGGATCATTTGAAAGTCGATCTTAATCGCTGGAAGTTTCCTGAGTGCTACGTCGAGGCTCAAAAGCGATCGGGTTTAAGTGATGAGGACATGCTGACGACCTTCAATTGCGGGATTGGGTTTGTTTTAATTTTACCGGCGGATCAAGTCTTGGCGGTACAAGCGAAAGTTTTAGAATGCGGTATTCAGTCTCAGCGCCTTGGCGTTGTCAGTGATCGTCAAACCCAGGAGTCCCATGTTCGCTGGATTTAAAAGACCGAATAACAATGCGGTTTTTATTTCAGGCAGTGGTTCTACTTTACAAGCGCTTTTAGAGAATCAACATCTGTTTCCTGTTAAGATTATTATAACAAATAAAAAAAACACCCTTGCAGAACTTAAAGCCAAGCGCTTTGGAATACGCACATATTTTTTTTCTAAGAACGATAACTATCAAGATTTAAATTTATTTCTTAAGAAAGAAAAAGTGGATGCTCTATTCCTTGCAGGTTTTATGAAAGTCTTACCTGAAGATTTTGTAAACCTTTGGGAAAATAGAATTTTTAATATTCACCCCAGCCTGCTGCCAGATTTTCCGGGCCTGCACGCTGCTGAAAAAAGTTTTGAAGAGCAAAAAAACATGGGAGTTACCATTCATCAGGTTAACGCACAGATTGATCAAGGGAAGGTTTGTCTGCAAATGGGATCTTTACTGAAAGAAAATTTCCAAAAAACGCCGTGGAATCAAGCGATTCTTTTTCTACGCCGAACGGAGCAGCACCTTCTACGCGAGTACGCCACCAGGATTCACATATGAAGATAGCTTACTTGGGCTTTGATCTTGGTTGTTTGAAGACAGACAGTGCCATCCGGCAACAATCCGCAGAAGTCGTTTATTTTCTAAAAGAAAAAAAACAAGCTTTCGCTGGGCCTTCGGTGTTCGAGACAGATATTTATGTGGATCACCTCATGATTTCTGGGGACCTTAAAAAAAGAAGCCCGCAGGGAGAGCAGAAATTTCAGGCTATAAAAAAACAATTCAATAAAATCGCTGATGTTATTTCAATAGAATCCCAAGTTTCAACGTTGCCGGAAGAAACTGCTACCGCCAACGTTGAAAGTATAAAAGCACCATCTGTTTTTAATCTTAACCTAATCCGCGATATTCAGTTTGATTCACGTAAGAAAAAAATAATTTTAGAAATTGAAAAGCAAGGAGTCGAAGAATTCGATCTTCTTTTAGCCGAGGCCCACCCCTTCTTAGCCGATTTCTTTGAGGATCGAAAAATTAAGTTCTTTAAGGATTCTGTTTCAATAACTTACGTTTGGTCTGCCGTGAATTTCGAAATCGATTATTTAAAGCCCATAGAACCTTTTCGAAATTCACGTTCTTTTTTTCTAATTCTGGATTCCTCTAGGGAAACCGTTATCGATAACTGGATGTACTGCTGTCTAGATAAAAATCATTTAAGTGTGTGGAGTTTTTTGCCGTCTCACCAGGTGGGCAATACGGAGTATTTAAATTTTTATATCGATCGGATCCGGCAGAGTCTTTCTGAAAAATTCAGATTTCTTTATTTAAAGAACTACCAAAACTCAACCAGCTCCTCTGTCGGAGCGTTGCAAAGTAGTGTGCGGACTCGAATTCCCCAAGCTTTCACGGTCCCTAATTTTCATTTTTCGTCTGGGCCTCAAATCCAATCTTATTTCGAACAGAAAATTGGAAAAAAAATAAAAGCTATTAGAAAGGTTGCAGGAGAGAAATATGATTGAGCGCTATTCGACCCCAGAGATGACATTGTTATTTGCGCCGGAATCTCGTTTTCAGTTTATGACAAAAGTAGAAGTCGTGTGTGCCGAGGTTCAAGCCTCTATGGGTCTGATCCCAAAATCGGCTGCGCTTAATATTAAGAAAAAAGCTCGGTTTGATCGGAAAAGAATAGAAGAAATTGAGAAAGTCACCAAACACGATGTCATTGCTTTTGTTTCAAGCCTAGCTGAAAATGTGGGTGCGGATGGAAAGTATATTCACTTCGGACTGACCAGTTCAGATGTCTTAGATACGGCGTTAAGTCTACAACTGAGCACGGCAATAGACCTAGTCATTCTGGAAATTGAAAAGCTGGAAGCAGTCCTGACAACGTTAATTAAAACTCATAAAAATACAATCTGTGCGGGCCGCACCCATGGAATCTATGCCGAAATTACGACGTTTGGTTTTAAACTGGCCGGTTTTCATCAAGAACTTCTGCGCAATAAGGAACGCGTTTTCAAGGCGCAAGAACAAATTCAAATTTGTAAGTTAAGCGGTGCCGTCGGAACCTCTTCGGCTTTGCCTTTACAGTTTGAAAAGCAGGTCGCTAAGAAATTAAATTTACAAGTTGAACCTTTTGCAACCCAAGTTATTCCCCGCGACCGACATGCCGAAGTTATTGTAGCTTTAACATTTCTTTTTGCAGGTTTCGATCGTCTAGCTATTGAGCTTCGCCACCTACAACGCAGCGAAGTCCAAGAAGTCATCGAGGGCTTTAAACCCGGTCAAAAAGGGTCCTCGGCGATGCCCCATAAAAAGAATCCGATCAGTGCTGAAAATATTTCTGGACTGGCGCGATTGATGAAAAGTTATTCTCAAGCAGCCTTAGATAATATTTCGCTTTGGCACGAGCGTGATATCAGTCACTCGTCGGTCGAGCGGGTCATGTTTCCGGACTGTTTTCAGCTGGCCCACTATGGAACACGTCGTTTGACAGAGTTATTAACAGATCTTTTCATCGATACGGAAAGAATGTTAGAAAATACCCACCAGTTAGGCGGGGTACTTTATTCTTCCCATTTACTTTTGCATCTTGTCGAAACCCATAAAATGAGTCGGGAAGAGGCCTATTCAATTATTCAGAAAGCGGCTCACCAGCTTGAAAAAGACGACCACTTGTCGCACGTTCTGCAGGAACAAACAGAAACAAAAAAGCTTTTTACAAAAAATGCGCTCGAGCAGATATTTTCAGGGGAAAAACATTTAAGATCAATTCAAGAAAGATTTCGAAGTTATTTTTCAAAATTCTAACAGATTAAGGATTTTTCAATGAGTCAGAGAATGATCTACGAAGGAAAAGCAAAAAAAATCTTCGAAACAGAAGTTTCAAATCAATTGATGATGGAATTTAAAGATAGCCTGACAGCATTTAATGCGCAGAAGAAAGGTCAATTTGAAGGAAAAGGTTTCTTAAATTGTGCTATTTCAACCTATATTTTCAAACTGCTGTCTAAGAATAAAATCTCGCACCACTGGATACGAACAGAAAATAGCAACCAGATGATTGTCAAAAAAGCAAAAATCATTCCGCTGGAAGTTGTTGTACGTAATTTTCTAGCTGGCTCGCTTTCGAAAAAACTGAACCTAGCCGAGGGAATGAAACTGTCGCAGCCCTTAGTAGAATTCTATTACAAAGACGATGCACTGAATGATCCCTTTGTGAGTGATGATCAAGCGGTAGAATTTAAATGGGCTTCTCGTGATCAATTAGCCGCCATAAAAAAAACGGCTTTAGAAATAAATAAAATATTAACCGAACTGTTTTTAAAAGCGAATTTAAAACTTGCTGATTTTAAAATTGAATTCGGCGTGACCGAAAATAACGAAATGATCTTAGCCGACGAGATTTCACCGGATTGCATGCGGCTTTGGGATACGGAAACAAATGAAAAATTTGATAAGGACCGTTTCCGCAGAGATTTAGGGCGCGTTGACGAAGCTTATCAAAATGTACTTCACCGCTTAGAAAGGATTTCTGTATGACCATTGGAGTAAAAATCATGCCCCGCGAGGTTATCTTAGATTCCCAAGGACGGGCGATCGAAAATTCGATGAAAAGTAACGGGTTTTTGATTGAATCCGTTCGCGCCGGTAAATTTCTGGAACTAAAAGTTTCTGAAAATAACCAAGAACGCGCGCGCGCAATGGTCGAGAAAATGTTACGTGAAGGCGGGCTGTATAATCCTTTGATTGAAAAATTTGATATTTTGATGAATTCAGGAGATTAAGCATGACCCAAACAGTCGGAATCACCAGATTCTTAGGAACCAACTGCGATGAAGACGTTCGAAAGTGGCTTGAGTTAAAGGGTTATCAGACGAAATATCTTTGGTACGAAGATCAGTTTGATATCAATTCCTTTGACGCCGTTGTTATACCCGGCGGCTTTAGTCACGGAGATTACCTGCGGTGCGGAGCCCTGGCAGCGCGGACTCCGGTGATGAAAGCGGTCCGAGATTTTGCAGCTAAAGGTAAACCGGTATTAGGAATTTGTAACGGATTTCAAATTCTCTGCGAAGCCCAGCTTCTGCCCGGTGTTCTGGTGCAAAATAAGAATTTGCGATTTCTAGATCAATGGCACAGCTTAAAGGTTGAAAATACAGAAAATCCTTTTTCTAAACATTTAAAGCCACATCAAACAATAAAACTTCCGATCGCGCATGGCGACGGAAATTATTATGCGGATACAGACACATTAAAAAGACTTCAAGACCAAAAACAAATTTGGCTTTCTTACTTTGAGAATCCAAATGGATCACTTTTTGATATTGCTGGGATTATGAATGAGAAACATAATATTTGTGGTTTGATGCCTCATCCTGAACGCGCCTTATTCGAATGGATGGGGTCCAGTGACGGAGGGTTTTTCTTATGATCTCTGACTTAGATAAAAAATTAAAAACCTATCGCCTGACTCTGGCTGAATTTGAAAAAATAAAGACGTTATTAAAACGGGAACCTCAAGGCATTGAATGGGCTTTGTTTTCGGCTCTTTGGAGCGAACACTGCAGCTACAAATCATCGAAGAATCATTTGAAAAAATTTTCTTTCAGAAACGCATCGACGCCATTGATGGACGGCGAAAACGCCGGAGTTGTCGATCTTGGCTACGGTGAGAAAATAGCGTTTAAAATGGAAAGTCATAATCACCCCAGTTTTATCGAACCAGTGCAAGGTTCAGCGACGGGGGTTGGCGGGATTCTACGAGATATTTTCACGATGGGCGCTCGTCCGATTATGACGGCCGATTACCTATGTTTTGGCGAAATGACGGC
>JAYTHR010000096.1:0-1780 GCA_043732425.1 Bdellovibrionales bacterium | reverse complement strand
TTCCCACGCATGAAGACTCACTTCTGTGTAATCGTTTAATGTCTACCGTTGATGATCTGGCTCCTTCGGACGCCAATGTAAATGCCATCATCAATCGGTTGGCCGATGGCACATATCACACCTATATTGCAATCCAAGCTACCTGCGGAAAATTTTATGCTGAGGCTCGGAGTGGAAACTTAATGCTTTCTCTTCGGCAGGCTCAAAAAGAAATTCTAAATAGCCTAAGCTCGTGGAAGGGCACCCGTTTTGTCAGTTAGACTAATTTAAAAAAATGCTAATTAATTGTTAATCAATCTAGTAAATTTTTAAGAAAATTTCGTCGCCTTAATGACTTTGAGTGGCTTGTTCAATTTCATTAAGGCGGCGGTACAATGTTTTTCGATCAATATTCAAGTCCCGCGCGGTTTGTTCTTTGGCTCCATGATTTTTACGTAAAATATACTGCACATAAAGTTTGGCGACTTCATCCATGGTTAAAATTCGATCTGCAGACAAACTTTTAAAATCAAACTCATGGGGACGATGAATTTCAAGGTGCTCCATGGAACTAATATCGGTCACCTGAATGATTTCACTACTTGATAGAACCACGGCTCTTTCAATCGTATTTTCTAATTCCCGCACATTTCCCTTCCACGGGTTTTCTAGAAGTGCTTCGAGGGCCTCTTTCGAAAAACTATGAACTTTAGAATTATTCACGGCCGCGAATTTTTTCAAAAAATACTCAGCCAACGGAATAATATCTTCCGTTCTTTCTCGTAGCGGTGGAATCCAGATCGGAATTACGTTTAATCGAAAAAATAAATCTTCTCGAAAGGTATTTTCAACGATGCTTTTTCTGAGATCTTTATGGGTCGCGGCGATAATGCGCACATCGATAGGCCTAAATTGATTTTCACCGATTCTTTTAATTTTACGCTCTTGTAGAACCCGCAAAAGCTTAGCTTGCAGGGACGGACTCAAGTCGCCAATCTCATCGAGAAATAACGTTCCGCCGTGCCCTTCTTCAAATAAACCAATTCTTTTATCAATGGCGCCGGTGAAAGCCCCCTTCGTGTGACCAAAGAGTTCTGATTCCAATAAATTTTCAGGAATTGAAGAGCAATTAATAGCTACGAAAAGCGCCTTTTTCCTGGCGCTTAAGTTATGTATGGCTTTAGCGATGACCTCTTTTCCAGTCCCACTTTCGCCAGTAATAAGCACATTCGTTGAAGACTTTGAAACTCTTTTGACCAGATCAATGACCTTTTTCAGACCATCGCTTTTTCCGATAATACCCTGAATCGATGTAGCTCCCGAGCTGAGCTCTACGACGGATCTTAGATTCGCATTTTCTTGCTTTAAGTGCGCCGTTTTTAACGCGCGCTCAACCGATATTAATAATTGAGGAAAATGCAGTGGCTTCACGACAAAATCGTACGCCCCCGCCTGAATAGCTTCCAAGGCCACCTCGACTTTGGTTTGAGCCGTGATAACAATAATGGGAATTTCAATATTTGCTAATTTTAAATTCTTAGTGAATTCGATCCCCGAAATTGTGGGCAACATAAGATCAGAAAGTATAATATCTGCCGAGACACGTGCTGATTTAACATCTTCTAATGCTTTTTCCGCGTCTTCATAAAGGTGTGTCACGTAACCTTTGGGCTTAAAAAAACTGACGAGCAATTCTTGCGTGTCTAAGTCGTCTTCAATAATTATAATATTGTTATTACTTTTTGTTATCATTGCTTACGCTAATTCCGATCAGCCTTTAGCATTATTTTTAAATTACTTT
>JAYTHR010000095.1:0-1791 GCA_043732425.1 Bdellovibrionales bacterium | reverse complement strand
GAACAAGTGGATCCCGTTACAGGATTCGCGACGAAAGTTATCACAGAATCAAAGTCAGCAGATAATAAGCCAACAGTTTTCATGGTTGATGCCAGCGGCAAAGCGTTGAATCTTCCTGGCCGAGATATTCCAGCCCGTTACATGATTCCAGTTGGGGCTCAGCTGTTAGTTATTGACGGAGCCGATGTTCACGCCGGCGACGTCATTGCAAAGATGCATCGTGAGACTTCAAAAACAAAAGATATCACGGGCGGTCTTCCGCGTGTGGCTGAATTATTTGAAGCACGTAAACCAAAAGAAGCGGCGATTATTTCTGAAATCGACGGCTACGTGACTTTCGGAAAAGACGTTAAAGGAAAACAACGCGTGATCGTGACGCCTGAAATCGGAGAACAGCGCGAGTACTTAATTCCAAAAGGAAAACACGTTGCGGTTCGTGAAGGTGAATTCGTCCGTGCCGGTGAAGCGTTGATGGATGGACCTACAAATCCACATGACGTTTTAGCAGTCTTGGGCGCAAGTGCTTTATCAGCTTACCTTGTGAACGAAGTTCAGGAAGTTTACCGTCTACAAGGTGTGGGAATTAACGATAAGCACGTTGAAGTGATCGTTCGCCAAATGCTTCGTAAAGTAGAAGTGATTGAAGTCGGAGACACGCGTTTCTTAGCGGGTGAGCAAGTTGAAAGAACAACTTACACAATTGAAAATGATCGTGTTTTAAAAGAAGGTGGCCAAGTGGCCACAAGCCGACCGTTACTTTTAGGTATTACAAAAGTTTCATTAAGCACTGAAAGTTGGATTTCGGCGGCCTCGTTCCAGGAAACTACAAAAGTGTTAACAGAAGCTGCAATTAATTCAAAAACAGATCATTTACGTGGTTTGAAAGAAAATATTATTATGGGTCGCTTGATCCCTGCTGGTACTGGCTTAACATCGTACAAACGATGGAAAGTTGTTGTCACAGAAGATGAAGAGATGGAATCAGCCGCTTTGCCATTAGGCGGCTAAAGACGCGGCTAAATTAGGTCGAGCCTTAAATTTCTTAAGGCTCTGATTTTAGGGTTTGCCGCTATTTAAGCGGAAATAATTATACTTGACGATGACTACGGTTGTCGTTAATTTGTCGAACTTGTCTTATATAAGGTGAGTTAAAGAAAAAAAGGGGATTTTAAGTGCCTACAATCAACCAGCTGATCAAAAAAGAGCGATCAGTTCAAAAAAATCAGACGAAGTCACCAGCTCTTGCAAGCTGTCCACAACGCCGCGGAGTTTGTACTCGTGTTTATACAACAACTCCAAAGAAGCCGAATTCAGCATTACGTAAAGTAGCTAAAGTTCGCTTATCAAACGGTTTTGAAGTTATCTCTTACATCCCAGGTATCGGTCACAATCTTCAGGAACATAGCGTTGTTATGATTCGTGGTGGTCGTGTGAAAGATCTTCCCGGAGTTCGTTACCACATCGTGCGCGGAACTTTAGACTTACAAGGCGTCAACGGACGTTTACGAAGTCGTTCTAAATACGGATCTAAAAAACCTAAAAAATAATTTACTAAGGAATACCTATGTCACGTCGCAGCCGTACGTTTAAAAGAGAAATTATCCCTGATCCAGTTCACAAAGATATTATTATTGCTAAGTTCATTAATAAGATCATGGAGCGCGGTCAAAAATCGACAGCTCAAAAACTTTTCTACGGAGCTTTAGAAGAGCTTAACGGAAAAGTTCCAGGCGAAGAATCAGTTAACGTCATGAGAAAAGCTTTAGAAAATGTAAAGCCATCGATTGAAGT
>JAYTHR010000094.1:0-6246 GCA_043732425.1 Bdellovibrionales bacterium | reverse complement strand
TGATGACAATTTTCGCGCGTTCGATTTTAGCGGTCAATAAGGGCGCAAAAATTGTTGGTGACGTAAAATGCTCTGATTTAATGTATGCTGATATTGCTAAACACGGCGGCGAACCCATCCTTTGGAAAACGGGACACAGCCTAGTAAAAGAAAAAATTAAAGTCGAAAAAGCACCGTTTGGTGGTGAAATGAGTGGCCATATCTTTTTTTCGGATCGGAACTATGGTTACGATGATGCTCCTTATGCCGCGTTAAGGCTCTGTGAAATTCTATCGAAAACTGGAAAAAATATTCAGCAGCTGCTAGAGGGTTTTCCAAAGGCTTTCAACACCCCTGAGATTCGTATCGACACCACGGAAGAAAAAAAAGTTTTGATCGTCGAAAAAGTTAAAGAGAAGTTTCTTCAAGAGAAAGACTCATCAGTAAAAGTAAACCTAATCGATGGTATCCGCATTAGTTTTGCGGATGGCTGGGCCTTGGCGCGCGCTTCGAACACACAACCCGTTTTAGTTGTTCGCTTTGAATCCACCAGTCAGGCGGGATTAGATCGAATTCAAAATGAAGTCATGACTGTTGTGAATAGATATTTATAGGGTTAGTCTAAAGTTTTCCCGGAACTTTTGAAATTAGTTACCGGGGCCACTGACCACTCTTAATAAAAAAGCCAACATCACTGTTGGCTTTTTTATTTTTAATCTTCGGGTTTAAGTTAAAACTAGAAACCGAATTTTGCTGCCGGGATTTTAATGAACGCAACTAGGAACGCTAAGATCACTAGTGATTCGATTAAAGCTAATGAAAGAATAAGTGGTGTGAACAACTTATCTCCGGCCGCAGGATTGCGGGCGATACCTTCTAAAGCGGCCGCTGCTGCTTTACCTTGAGCTGATGTTCCGCCGAATACAGCTAAACCAATAGCTAAACCCGCGGCAATGGCAACTAGGCCACTGTTTGAACCAGATGCCATTGCGTCGTCCGCAAATACAGCTACTGATGCGAAAATTGTTGCAGCAAATAATAATGCCTTCTTCATAAATTCTCCTTTTGATTAGTGGCCTTCAGCTGTTGCAAGAGCTACGTAGACCATTGATAACAAAGTAAAAACGAACGCCTGAATCGTACTTACCAGTAATCCCATAGCGTAAAAGGGAATTGCTGGGCCCAGTGGAAAAAGATTTAAAAATACGGATAGGACCGTGTGATCGCCCGTCATCACGTTCGCCAAACGAAGGCCTAGTGTCAGCGGACGAATGACGTGAGAAATAATTTCGATAATGAGCATCAGCGGAGCCAGCCACAATACCGGACCCAAGAAATGTTTCAAGTAACCTAAGCCGCCGTGTTTAATGCCGATTAAGTTGTACGCTAGAAATGAAAAAATGCCAAAAGCAAAAGTCGTATTAAAGTTTTCAGTCGCGGGAGTCATTCCGGGAATAATTCCCACAAGATTATTTATTAAAATGTAGGTAAATATCGCCGCAAAGTAAGGGGCGAAGTCACGCCCGTGATGGCCAATAACTTGCTCTGAAAGGCCGCCGATGTATTCCGTAATGAACTCAAAAAAACCACGAAGTGAAACTTTGCCGGACGGGACTATGGCTTGTTCGCCTTTACCTAAAGTGGCGCGCGCGCGTAGCCCCATCGCCATCACAAGTACAGAGACAATAATAAGTGTGGCAACATGAATGTAGTGATGTCCAACACCGGGAATTAATTGCGTCCAATTAAAATGCATGAGGGCCTCTTAAGTTTAAGATTTACAGTTTTTTAGCAAAACTTTTTACTGCTGTCATGCTCAGTATCGCTAAAACAAGCGTGGCAATCCCAGCCACAAAGCCAACAGGCTTAAGCCAAGAAACTTGAGTTAACTTCCAAAAAACAAGACTCAAAATAGTGTACTTAAATATAATGACCGAAACCGTTAGCGCAATAGATTTTTTTGCAAAAACAAGTTTCATCGCGATAAAAAAACCAACTAAATTAAGAAACATGATCCCTGCGCCCACTAAGCAACTTAAGGCGGCGTCGATATCATTATTTAATAAATAAACCCCCGCAAAAATAAACGCGTAAACAACCGCCATGGTTGCTGTAAGTTTAATCATTTTTTAATCGTTTTAATTTGTACATCAGGCTTCCGAACCAAACAAAAAACCCAATAACAACCGCAAAAGCCTGGGCTCCACCGTACCCTTTTTTTTCCAACTCACTTCCGGCCCATAAGGAAAAAATGATGACTCCGATCAGCTCAAAGCCAATCGATGCAAAAACAACATATTTATTTCTAGTCATTATTTTCGCGACTCCTTTTCATTACTTTCTTTTTCCCTTAGAAAGCGGCTTATTCGCCAGTTTTTCCTTAAGTCTTTTCTGCCGCAGTTCAAAATAGGGCGCATCTTTTATTTGATCCCGGTATTTTTCCAGATAAGTCAGGGCTGATAAGTAGTCTTCTTTTTCTTCGAATACGATCGAGGTCGCGATATACAAATTTTCATCGGAGAAAAATTTATCGTCTAACTTTCTCACTTGCTCGTACGTGGCTAAGGCATCATCTAACTTTTTCATGGAAATTAGAATCTCAGCCTTAAGTTTAAGTAAAATTTTGGCTTGCTTCGTGCTCGATCTTAACGCGGTTTCAATATTTTCTAACGCGGTTTCCGCATGCCCAGTTAAAAACTGCGCTTGAGCAATTTTAAATTTTATTTTTTCTTTTTGATCTGCATCAATATCGAGTTGTTCTAAAATCAAAAGTTCTTTTAAGGCTTGGGAATAGTTTTGCAAATTTTCTAGATAGATTTCGGCTAGCGCTTCTTGCGCATTAACTCTTTGTTTTGCATCTTGCGATTTTAAAATAATCATCCGGTATATTTTTAAGGCGCGGTCAAAATCCTGAATTTCAAACCTGGAAATACGAGCAGCTTCAACTAAAGCTTTAGTTTTCTTTTTGTCATTTTTTTCAATTTTCGCAGATTCTTCTAGAAGACTTAGGGCCACGCGAAAATGGCCACGCCCGATTTCTTGATAAGCTTCATTGTACAGTTGTTCTGAGCGCGGGGCGCACGAGGACACCATACAAAAAATTACGGCACCTAGAACAAGTGCTGTAATTTTTCGAAAGCTTAATTTTAGAAAATTCAAGTTAATGAATTTCTTCGCCGGCTTTATCTTCATCTTCAATAACAGCCAATCCCGTTACAAATTCTTGTTTCTCATCCAGATTAATTAAGCGAACACCCTGCGTGTTTCTTCCTAAAACTGAAATGTCAGAAATTTTCATACGAATAACTTGGCCCTGGTCGGTTGATAAAATTAACTCTTGGGTGGCAGAAACTTTTTTAGTTCCAATCACGTTTCCAACTTTATCTGTCGTTTTTTGAGTAATGATTCCAACTCCGCCGCGCCCCTGGGTGCGATATTCTTCGACTTCCGAGCGTTTTCCGTAGCCTTTTGAGGTCACCATCAGGATCGTGTCTTTGGTATTTTTCTCTAAGACGATCATGGCAACAACGCTGTCCTCTTTAGAAAGCGTCACTCCCTTTACTCCGCGCGCCGATCTTCCCATCCCACGAACGTCGCCTTCGTTAAAGCGAATCGACATTCCTTCTTTAGTCGCGATAAAAATATCACTCACGCCATCAGAAATTTTAGCGGCCACAACCTGGTCATCCAGATCCGTCGTTAAGGCAATAATTCCTGCCTGGCGAGGGTTCGAAAATGCATCGAGCGATGTTTTCTTAATAATTCCTTTTTCTGTAATCATCACGACGTACTGAGTTTCGCTAAACACATCGATTGGTAATATAGCGCGGACCTTTTCACCCGCAGTTAAATTCACGACGTTAGCCAACGATTTTCCTTTTGAGGTTCGGCTACCTAGTGGCAAGCGGTGAACCTTACACCAGTATACTTTTCCCTTATCGGTAAACACTAATAGCATCGTCTTCATCGATGCCGTAAAAAGATCTGTCACGTAATCTTCTTCGCGGGTTTCGATTCCTTTCATGCCTTTGCCGCCACGCTTTTGCACGCGGTACTCTTCTGTCGAGATGCGCTTGATATAGCCCGTATTTGTAACCGTCACGACCATTGGTTCATCTGAAATTAAATCTTCATCTTCGATATCCGTTAAATCACCAGTTATCTCGGTGCGGCGCTTATCGGAATAACGTTTTTTAATATCTTCAAGTTCACCAATAATAATTTTATAGATTTCTTTCACATCCGCTAATACAAATCGAAGCCATTCAATTTGTTTCATCAGCTCAGCAAGTTCATTAATAATTTTATCACGCTCTAAACCCGTTAAGCGTTGTAAGCGCATTTCTAAAATCGCAATGGCTTGTCTTTCGCTAAAGCTAAATTTAGCCATCAAGGCTTCGCGGGCGATCAGGGGTTCTTTTGATGCCTTGATCGTCGCAATCACTTCATCGATATGATCTAAAGCTTTTTTCAAGCCCTCTAAAATATGAGCGCGTTCTTGAGCTTTTTTAAGTTCGAAAATGCAGCGCTTCGTGACGACGTCGCGGCGGTGATCGACAAAGGCCTCTAACATTTTTTTCAGATCAAATGTGATGGGCTGATTTTTAGAGTCTAACGCTAGCATATTGATACCAAAGCTGACTTGTAACTGAGTAAATTTTAATAAACGATTTAAAATCACAGAGGCATTTTCTCCGCGCTTCAAAACAATAACGACGCGCATACCTTCACGAGAAGATTCGTCACGAATATCTGAAATTCCTTCAACAGTTTTTTCACGAACTAGATCAGCAATGGTCTCGATCAATTTAGCTTTATTTACTTGGTACGGAAGTTCATTGACGATGATTTCTTCGTGATCTTTTTTAACTTCGATGTCAGTTCGAGCCTTAATCGTAATAATGCCGCGACCTTTTTTGTAAGCCTGAAGAATTCCTACTTTACCCGCGATCATTCCCGCTGTTGGGAAATCCGGCCCCGGTATGCGCTCCATCAATTCTTCAATTTCACAATCAGGGTTTTGAATGAGGTGAATACACCCATCGATAACTTCGCCTAAATTATGTGGCGGAATGTTTGTCGCCATACCCACGGCTATACCAGAAGAACCATTAACTAAAAGATTTGGGTATTTGGCTGGTAAAACAAGAGGTATTTCTAAAGAGTCATCATAGTTGGGTCCAAAAGGAACTGTTTCTTTCTCGATATCTGCTAAAAGCTCTTCAGCTAAACGAGTCATACGAACTTCGGTATATCGACTTGCGGCTGCTGAATCTCCATCTATGGATCCAAAATTTCCTTGTCCATCAATTAATGGATAACGTAACGAGAAATCCTGAGCCATACGCACCATTGTTTCGTACACAGCTAAGTCACCGTGTGGATGGTACTTACCAATAACGTCACCAACCACGCGGGCTGATTTTTTATACGGTTTTTCGTGCGTATTGCTTAATTCATGTTGCGCAAATAAAATGCGGCGATGAACCGGTTTTAATCCATCACGAACATCGGGTAGGGCGCGGCCAACGATGACCGACATCGAGTATTGCAAATACGCTTCACGCATTTCTTTATTAATGTCTACGTTAGTAACGCCTCTTGGGTTTTCATTTTCAGCCATGACTCATCCTTAATCAAAAAAATTTAAACGTCTAAAGCACGAACCAACAAAGCATTGTCATTAATGAATTTACGACGTGGTTCGACTTGTTCGCCCATTAAAACACTAAATGTTTCATCTGCAGCGACCGCATCATCAATTGTTACTTTTAATAAATTTCGAAATTCTGGGTTTAAAGTCGTATCCCACAATTGTTCGGGGTTCATTTCCCCTAAACCCTTGTAGCGCTGAATATAAATTCCTTTTTTAGAAGTGGCCATCACGTGATCATAAAGATCTTGGTAATTTTCAAACGAAAACTCATCAGAACCCTGTTCGATCGTAACGGGCAGTAGAGAAGTTTTCTGTACAGATTTCCACAGCGTCATCAGCTCAATGATTTCTGACGCATTTAAAAGCTCAGAGTTAAATATGGTATTCGTGCGATCGGCATATCTAGTGGTATCGATTTTTACTTTTGGCTTTCCATCTTCTGTGGAGATCGTTGAGGAAAACTCGGTTATCCCTAACGATGGATTCGTCGTGATCCACACTTCAAGATCTTTCAACATTTCTTTAATCTTCGCTTCTGATTTTAAAACCTCTTCTAAATTCGGAGTTTTAGTTAGCGCGAAATAAAGAACATCTGGATCATATTTTTTTGA
>JAYTHR010000093.1:0-6258 GCA_043732425.1 Bdellovibrionales bacterium | reverse complement strand
CTTTTAAATTAACTAGTTTTGCGTCGTATCAGCTGGTGAAGTCAGAACTGCGGTTTCCCCTCGTCAGAAAATGGGATCTGATGGGAGCCGTTTTCTATGACGGTGGCCAAGTTTTAATTAACGGAATTGATATTGGAGATCGATGGCGCGACGCCGTCGGCGTTGGGGTTCGCTATAACACCCCCGTTGGTCCCTTAAACCTAGAATATGCCACAAAGCTAGCCAAAAAAGCGACCGAACATGATGGAGCTTTTCATTTGTCGATAGGCGTTTTCTAAGGTAATTTTTCGAATTCTAGAACAAAATAACTTGGGTCACAGATCAAGGAGTTTCTATGCATCTACATCAAGTCCGCGTGTTTCCTTCAAAAGAAAAAATAGACCGTAAAGATCAATTGGCTTGGAAAATGGCCGAAGTCTGCACGGATACAACCCCCATCAAAGACGATGTTGTCGATATGATAATTAATCGCATTATCGATAATGCCTCGGTCGCGATTGCGGCCAGTAACCGTCGCCCTGTCGCGTCTGCACGGTCCATGGCTTTAGCTCATCCTCGCGCCGGCGGAGCCACTGTCTTCGGAATGCCTAACGATCAAAAGTTTTCTGCAGAATGGGCGGCCTGGGCCAACGGGACAGCGGTTCGCGAATTAGATTATCATGATACATTTTTAGCGGCTGATTACTCACACCCGGGCGATAATATTCCGCCGATCCTGGCGGTTGCTCAGCAGATGAATAAAACCGGAAAAGATTTGCTCCGTGGCCTAGTGGCGGCTTACGAAATTCACGTGAATCTAGTAAAAGCTATTTGTCTTCATCAGCATAAAAAAGATCATATTGCTCACTTAGCGCCCGCGCAAGCTGGTGGAATTGGAGCCTTATTAAGTCTGCCGACAGAAATTGTGTACCAGGCCATTCAACAGGCAGTGCACGTGTCTTTTACTACGCGTCAGTCTCGTAAAGGCGAAATCTCGTCGTGGAAAGCTTACGCTCCGGCTCACGCGGGAAAGTTAGCCATCGAAGCGGTTGATCGCTGCATGCGGGGCGAGGGTGCGCCTTCGCCAATTTACGAAGGAGAAGATTCGGTTATTGCCTACATGTTAGATGGTAAAGATGGAAAGTATACCGTGCCTCTACCAGAAAGTGGCGAAGAGAAACGTGCCATCTTAGAAACTTATACGAAAGAACATTCCGCAGAATACCAGTCACAAGCACTAATTGATTTAGCGGCGCGGATGAAAGAAGCCGTCGTGGCGAAAACAAAGACGTTCGATGATATCAAAAGCATCGTTATTCACACGTCTCACCACACCCACTACGTTATTGGTACGGGCGCGAATGATCCGCAAAAAATGGATGCGAAAGCGTCCCGCGAAACTTTAGATCATTCAATTATGTACATTTTCGCGGTGGCCTTACAAGATGGTAAATGGCATCATGTCGATTCTTATGCGCCGGAACGCGCTGGACGTGCCGACACCATTCGCTTATGGCATAAAATTTCGACGGTCGAAGATAAAGCGTGGACGGAAAAATACCACGATGCTGATCCGAATAAAAAGCAGTTCGGCGGCCGCGTTGAAATCACTTTAACCAACGGTGAAAAAATCATTGATGAGTTAGGGGTGGCTAATGCCCATCCCGCTGGTGCGAAACCATTTAAGCGCGCAGACTACATCCGAAAATTTGATACTTTAACCGCAGATATTATTTCAAAAGATGAGCGAAATCGTTTTATTTCTCTTTGCGAGCGTCTTCCGGAATTGACGGCCGCAGAAGTTCAACAGCTGAACGTGCAAATTCCGATCGACAAATTAATTAATAATAAACGCGACACAAAAGGAATTTTCTAAATGCTTTTTCCTGAATTAACGGCCGCGCAAAAACGAAAAAACTTTCGTGATCAACTCAAGTCCGGAAAATTGCTGCGCTTTCCGGGTTCTTTTTCTCCGCTGGTCAGCATGATGATCGAGAAAAAAGGATTTGATGGCGTGTATATCTCGGGCTCGGTTCTTTCGAATGACTTGGGCTATCCTGATTTGGGTCTGACTTCGTTAACTGAAGTGGGGGCTCGCGGACGTCAAATTTCTAGAACCACCCGCTTGCCGTCGATCATTGATGCCGACACCGGATGGGGTGAACCCATGAATGTGACTCGCACCATTCAAGAATTTATTGAATTGGGTTTGGCGGGTTGTCATTTAGAAGACCAATTAAATCCAAAACGCTGCGGTCATTTAGATAATAAATCTTTGATTTCAGTCGCTGACATGACAAAAAAAGTGAAAGCCGCCGTGAACGGGAAAAAATTAGATTCTAATTTTTTGATCATTGCGCGAACGGATGCGCGGGCCTCTGAGGGTCTAGAAAAAGCCATTGACCGGGCGAAAGCGTATGTTGATGCCGGCGCCGAAATGATTTTCCCAGAAGCTTTACAGAATGAAAAAGAATTTGAAACCATGCGAAAAGCCATCTCGGTTCCTTTACTTGCGAACATGACTGAATTTGGTAAAAGCCGACTTTATTCGACGGACGAGTTGTCAAACTTGGGTTACAACTTAGTGATTTACCCGGTAACGACTTTTCGCTTAGCCATGGGCGGAACGGAAGCGGGCCTTGATATTATCAACCAGACCGGGTCTCAGGAAAAAGCGTTACCGTTGATGCAAACTCGCGAAGCCCTGTATGACCTGACTAATTACGAAAAATATAATGAATTTGATCAATCGATTTATAATTTCAAACTGTAAAAACAAAGGAATTTAAAATGGCTGAATATATTAATCCCGACTACGTCGCTGAACCCGAAAAAATGAATGTAAAAAAAGGCTTGGAAGGCGTTGTGATGGATACTTCCAGCGTTTCTAAGGTCAACGCCGACACCAATTCTTTAGTTTACCGTGGCTACCCGGTTCAAGATCTGGCAGAAAACTGCAGTTTTGAAGAAGTGGCTTACCTGCTTTACACCGGTGAATTACCGAATAAGGCCCAGCTGGAAGAATTATCTAAAAAAGAAAAGTCTTTGCGCGATATTTCAAAAGATAATTTAAACGTCATTAAAGCATTACCCAAAAAATGCCACCCGATGGATTCAATTCGCACCGGAGTCAGCTTCTTAGGGTGCGAAGACGAACGCATTTGGGATGCAACTCCAACCACAAATTTGGATAAAGCCATGCAGTTGCTGGCAAAAATTCCGACAATGGTTGCCGCTGATTATCGTTTTAAAAAAGGTCTCGATTTTATTGCTCCAAATCCAAATTTATCGATTGCCGAAAACTTTTTTCACATGTGCTTTGGAAAAGTTCCGGAACAAAAAATTGTAAAAGCTTTTGATGTCTCTTTAGTTCTTTATGCGGAACATAGCTTTAATGCATCCACCTTCACGTCGCGCGTGGTGACTTCAACTCAATCCGATATCTACTCGGCGACAGTTGCTGGTATTGGCGCTTTAAAAGGCCCACTTCATGGCGGAGCCAATGAAATGGTGATGCACATGATGATCGAGATTGCAGATCCAAATAAGGCCGAACAATGGATGCTGGATGCTTTGGTGCAAAAGAAAAAAGTGATGGGCTTTGGTCACCGTGTTTATAAATCGGGTGATTCGCGCGTACCGACGATGAAAAAATATGCCCAGGTGATGGCGGATGTGACGAACAATCAAAAGTGGATGCAAATGTATAATGCTCTTGAAAAAGTCATGGTTGAGAAAAAGAAAATTTATCCAAATTTAGATTTTCCAGCAGGTCCAGCCTACTACATGATGGGTTTTGAAATCGACTTTTTTACGCCTATTTTTGTAATGGCGCGAACGACCGGATGGTCGGCTCACATCATGGAGCAAACTGCGAATAACAGAATTATTCGTCCCCTATCTGAGTACATCGGAGCCGCGCAACGAAAAGTGCAGCCTCTTTCCGAGCGAAAATAATTTTTTTCCGTCTAATAATTGTGAAAATTAGCATGAAAAAGGGTCATTAGACCCTTTTTCATGAATCATTTCTTGCTCATCGACGTTTTTAAATTTTTAATATCCTCATGACTAAAAGCACTTTTAAATTCGGTTCGGTGATATCACTTTTTTTAATTCTAGCCTCGTGCAAAAATTTTCCTAGTCTGATTCCAGATAAAAATTCTGCTGGCAGTTCGCCCGCGGGCACCGCAAACGGAAATGCGTCGCTGTCTGCAAATCCGGACAGAAAGCAAATTATTAAAATGGATAAAAAAAAGCAGTCTGACTTGGATTTGCCATTTCGTGGTTTCGATTACGATAAGAAAATCACAACGGTAGTCTTAGGTTCTTCGGCAGATCAAAATTTACCCCAGCCCATTTGGAAAACAATCGAACAAGCTAAACCTGATTTATTTTTATTTGCTGGCGACACCGTGAGCCTGGCCTCTGTGAATCCTTCAGGACCAAAATTACTGACTCCACAGTTTAAAAAACTTAATTCTATTCCCGAATACCGAAGTCTGCGCGAAAAAATTCCGTTTCTAACGGTTTGGAATAATTCCGATTTTGGCACCAACTACAGCGGCGGAGACAACCCGGATAAAGAATTGCGGCGCACTGAATTTACTAAATATTGGAGCTATTTGCAAACGGCCCTTCCGCAAGGACAAAAAGGACTTTACCACGCGAAAATTTTTGGTCCAAAAAAACAAAAAGTGCAGATTATCATTCTCGACACGCGCTGGGACCGCGCGGCTTTAAAAAAGAATCCCGAAGACCACATCGCATCCCCAGCGGCTGTTCCAGCCCCCGGGGCTGAAAAGCCCGTTTCCCTTGAAAAAACTGTTACAACAGCAACTACGGATACTGGCATCAAGTCACCAGAAGCTGTTCCCGAAACCATCATCTACCAGCAACCCTTCCTGGCTGATGACGATAAAACGAAGCATTTTTTGGCGGAAGAACAGTGGCTCTGGCTTGAAAATGAACTTAAAAAACCAGCTGAATTAAAATTTTTAATCAGCTCGATTCAAATTATTCCTAACGATCATCATTTTGAAAAATGGGGAAATTTTCCGGCCGAGCGTGAACGGTTATTTCGACTCTTAATTAAAACAAAAGCTAAAAATCTTATTCTGCTTTCGGGCGATCGCCACTTGGGCGCCATCGCTAAGTTAGAAGTGAAAAAACTGGGGCCGGTCTTTGAGATGACTTCCAGTGGCCTCAACGGAACCTTTGAAAAAAATAATCTTTTAGCGGACATGACCTATCTAAAAGACGCTTACGCTAAACCCAATTTTGGATTGATTAAAATAAATTGGGAAAAAAGAAAAGTGACCTTAGAAATTCATTCCGAGACGGATGAAGTCAAAGATTCTGCGGAAATATCTTATTAAAAGATACTTTTTGTAAATAAGACTGGCCTAAAACCCAGGGGAAATGCCAAATGAAATAGTGTTAAGTAATGAGACAAATTGTGTTTGCTCAAAAAACTAACTGTCCTATAAGTGTTTCTCTAATTAACCTATAGATTATCCTTATCAGAAATTGCGTTTTTCAGCCCTGTAAGTAAAACTACCCTCACAGGAACAAACCAAATTAAACTTAAAAATTGAAGGAGATCATATGTTAGGTATTGGGCAAAAATTTCCCACGTTTTCAATGCAAGCTTGCGTCGGTATGGAAAAGGGAAAAGAATTCAAAACGATTTCGAATGCAGATATGAAGGGTTCATGGGCGGTTGTATTTTTCTGGCCAATGGATTTTACTTTTATCTGCCCTACTGAACTTGCAGAATTCAGCAAAGAAATGAAAAATTTTAAAGCCCGTGAAACCAAAGTTTTTGGAGTTTCTACAGATTCTCATTTCGTTCATCATGCTTGGCGCACGCACCACGCAGATCTTAAAGACATCCAGTATCCTATGTTAGCCGACAATAAAAAAGAACTTTCTGGCGCCTTAGGTGTATTACATCCTGAAGAGCAAGTCGCGTTACGCGCAACTTACATTGTTGATCCTGAAGGTATCGTACGATGGGTGTCTGTAAATGACTTAAATGTGGGACGTAATATTAAAGAAGTTTTACGAACAGTCGACGCTTTACAAACTGATGAACTTTGCCCGTGCAACTGGGAAAAAGGTCAGCAAACAATTAACGCTTAAGCTTTCCACTCTAGAAATTTTTCTCGAGCCAGTTTAAGTTTTTCAAACGAAAAAGCTTCTTCTGTTTTATCAGAAGAAGCTTTTTTTTTAACCTTTGGAGGTCCTATGTCACTTGGTCCAATTACCGATCAGTTTTTA
>JAYTHR010000092.1:0-1797 GCA_043732425.1 Bdellovibrionales bacterium | reverse complement strand
ATCCGTTTTCGACGAAAGGACCATTGGCTGAATTTGAAACGAAAAGCTTCGTTGCACTTAACATATCTAGTAAACTTTTGTTCGCAGCGACAACGACGGGATCATTAGTGGAAGCAAACTGGGCTCCCATCGACAAATCTTTTTCGCCACTAAGTGCACTTGAACTCATATCGATCTTATTCGGAGAGTCTATTCTTTGCGCGCAATTATTAAACGCTAGAACAGCGAACGCAGAGACCAACCCTAAGATCACGGAAATCAAATTTTTTTTATTCATAGTTCCCCCACCGCTTAGTAAAGCAATAGCTTGGCCACTGCGATACTCTTCTTTATCGACTTTACCGTGGGTAAGCTGTAGTCAAATATCAACAATTCGAGGGTGCCAATACGAAATTAGCCTTCAGTTCAGAGCAGTTAGTGCCGAAGTGGCCAATCCTATGACATTGAAAACAAGATAATCAGTTTTTCGGAGCGAATTCGACGCGAAAGTCTCAATTTAGGATTTAATTTACGGTGATTTTAAATTCGAAAATATTATCAAAATGAGAAATTTATATTCCAAAGACTTTCAGAACTTAGGTTCTTAGCAAAATGACAAATCCAATCAAAAAGAAAATCATGGCCGCTGCCAAATACGCACTCATGCGCTTACGACCCCGGTAGATTTCAAACAAGGTTGCAAATAGCGGACTGGTACCCGCAATGGCTGAGATAATCGATAAATGCCCTAAGCGAATGGCTTGTAAATAAAATCCTAAGGCCACAAAGGTTCCTAAAAATCCGGAAAAAATGGCCAGTCCTTTTTCCCGCACCGATAATTTTTTAAAAGGGGGAAGTAACTTCAAATGAAATAACGGAACTAGGCTAACCAAAAAGAATCCAACAACCGTGGTTCCTGCACGAACGGCATTAGCTACAAAGGGCGACAGTGACGGAGTTAACTCAAACGCAGCCTTCGTCATCAGTAAACCAGCGGCGTCTAAGATGACTCCGGCAAGCGCGAACAAAATACCCACCGCATCCCAGTGGCCCTTTTCACGAAAGGATTCCAACGAAAAACAAAGAATGCAGCCGATCAGAAAAAACAGGGCTAAAAGCTGATAGGCAGAGAAAACATTATCGAATAAATAATAGGAAGCGACGCCGATCAGCAGCGGTTGAAATCCAAAGATCATTAAAACGCGCCCTGGCCCAAGATACGCAAAGGCTCGAAAAAGAAATATGTCACCAATCATTAATCCCGTAAAACCGCTGATAATCAGTAGCACTAAACTTTTCTGCGCCATCGATAAATCAATGCCAAACAGAAGTATGACTAGTGCAAAACAAATAAAGGCCACGGTTGCTTTTAGGTAATTGACCCAGTTCGGGCTGATTTTTCTCGAGAACTCTGTAAAGAAAACGCTAGCGATCGCAAAAGAAATGTTCGATCCCAGCGCAAAAAGAATGGCTACCACAAGTAATTATTTTGCATTTATCTAACGAAGTAAATAGAATATTTCACGGAATCAAGAATCTAAAGACCTTGGATGTATTTTAAAATTTCCGGAGCTTTTGACAAATTCAGCTTGGCTTCGCGCATGAGCTTAACGGCCTCGTCCTGTTTAATTTTACTAACGGCAATTTTACCTGATAAAGCTTGTTCTATCGGATCCGTGATGGCGTAGATCGATTTGTTTTGAGGCCAAAGGTTTTCGATAGAATTACTTCCGCCAATGCTTAATGGAATAAAATGATCAATTTTAAAATCGGCGCGGTTCATTTTCTGAACTTGGTAACCAAACTTTTCGTCGTACA
>JAYTHR010000091.1:0-6285 GCA_043732425.1 Bdellovibrionales bacterium | reverse complement strand
GCCAACTTTGACTTCCTGTTGTCCGAATTTGCTGTAAAATTTCGTCTTGCAAATCCTGATGATAAGCCGCCTCATGGTCATTGATAATAACAAAATCATAGGTCAGACCCTTAAGCCGTAAGTACTCGTGACACCTTAAAAGTTTTCGGATGACTGCGATGTCTTTTTGTTCAGAGATTCGCACGATAACTATCGGCAAATCACCACCAATGCCGCTGGGCCACAGGCTAGACTGTATATTCGTATTGGCAGCACGCAAGTGGGTCGGTGGTCTTAAGGAAGGTTCTGAATACAATATGCGTTCAGCAAGGCGCTGATAAAGATACGCTGTCTGCGAGTCTACATTAAGATGTCGCAAGTCGACCTGAGCCTGCATCCAGGCCAGTTTAGACTCACGATCAAAGGAATGAATGTCATGATAGCGATCCGCCAGCTCTAGCGCCTTTTCCCGTGAAGTTGTCAGTCCTGTCGTGAAAGCGACGCGAACACTGCCCTTGGCAGGAACTTCAATTTTCACTCTTAAAGATAAAATCGGATCAATTGTTGCACCTGTGGTGTTGGAGAGAATTCCATTTTCTGAAAGTGCCAACGAGTCAACAAGAGTGCGCCCCCGGCCAATGAACTTGGCTCGGTCCGTTTCGTATTGAATGTAAGAAAGTTTTTCCGCATCTGTAACAACGACATGCAGGCCCCAACATTCTAAATCCTGGGTTGATCGTTTTCTTCGTTTTGCCAAAAGCGCACTTCTTGAATTGACAAATTCTGTTTGAACAAAGAGCTTACTAAAGGTGAGATGATCCAAGTCATTGTTGGGAAGTCCTAGCACTGGCTCGAGATAACTCGTGAGTTCCAGAATATGTGGGGCGTCCGAATGGTTTTGAAGAGTCACGTATCTAATTTCTACGTTGTCTTCGGGGGCTACTAAAATTTGAGTGTAAGTTGAAATATCCTGATCACGACGTCGAAATTCAACTTTTTCTTCCCCAAAAGAGACCTTGTATGAATCTGGCCTAATACCTAGCGGTAGGTAACTCGTGGACCATAGCGATTTTTGAGTCAGATCTTTTACGAAAATAAAACTTCCGGAGTTGTCCCTTGTCGAGTCTTCCTTCCACCGGGTGACGGCAAGATCGTCGCATTTTGAATATCCTCCCCCCGCAGTCGAAATCATAACAGAATAGTTTTGATTGGACAGAAGGTGGATACGAGGTGTTGAACTGTCAGGATTGGTATAATGTTTTATAAGAGAGTGTGTCGAGGGTTGAAATTGGGTTTCAAGTTCAATCTCCGCAGCCTTTGGCGGAATAAGGCTGACGCCCTGGGGAACTCGCTCCTGCAAAAGCAATTGTGTTGCTCGTACTCGCGGATCGCGGTGAAAGCGATCTTGTACAATATTCTTATGAATGACGTTATTAATAGAAATAAGGCTCATCCCTTGGTGATGAGCCATAAAAGACTTTACGATCGCAAATTTTTCGTTCTCTGGTAGTCGTTCGGGCGTGTAATCAACGGATTCATAAAAGCCAAAGTTCGTTAAAAGTTTTTCTTTAATAAGTCTTTTCAGATTTCGAATGGCTGCCACTGGATTCACTTGTGCAGCAAGAAGCGTGGAATACGGAGAGATAACCAGATCATGACTCAATCCTCGCTTAAGACCTAATCCAGGAATTCCAAAAGGTCCATACTGATAGTTCAGCTGCAAATCTCTGGCATTGTATCCCGCTTCGGAAATACCCCATGGAACATGGCGGTCAAAGCCGTATTTAATTTGGCTCTCAACAACGGAGTGCGCTGTTTCATTCAGTAAGGTATTTTCGTAATCACGTAAGACTAACAGGGGCATCAGATACTCGAACATCGAAGCGGTCCAGGAAACCAGGGCCCGTCCACTTGTTGTCGGTACCAGCTGTCGCCCCAGGCGAAACCAGTGCTCTTGTCTGACATCTCCTTTTGCAATAGCAATAAAACTTGCAAGACGAGACTCGGAACCTAGAAGGTCGTACAGGCCTGGATCAAACTTTCCTTCACTGACGTTGTAACCAATCGTGAAAACCTCACGATCTTTTTCCAACAGGAAATTAAAGTTCATTTCGTTAAACTTTTGATCCATAAATTGAGCGGCAATTTGTGCATCAAGGAGTAAGTTACCGATATGGAGAGAGCTCGCCTTGATTCTTTCTCTAAGCTTAAAAAGTAAATCGGTCATGGCTGAGGCAGGGTCCAAAGAGGATATAATTTCATTTAACTGAATCAGCGATAATTCATAATTTTTAATTAGAGACGAATAGGTGACGGTAGAATCAAGTGAACGAAGCACTTGGTTCCACTTGAACAATAAGGCTTCTTCTTTCAAAAAAAATTCAGAGACGCCCTTAAATTCTTCATCAAGCCACGGTGCCGAAATTAAGATATTACTGTTTGTCTCGGTCAACTGAATGATACATGCGTCCACCCAGAGACTGATTTCATTTGGGCTTTCTAGATATTTTTTAAATTCTTCAAAAGAGTTTCGAATGGAGTTAATAAGTTCCAACCAGGCCGAAAATGTTTCAGGTGCCGGCGAGTGAAGAACATTCTTTATAATTTTCAATCGAGTTTGTAATTCTGAATTTACATTTTTCGTTGAGGCGAGTTCGTCCTGGATGACGAGGACGGAATCTTCTAATCCCTGGATAATTTTTGAATCGACGACAGAAAAATTTTGAAGTTCAAGACACGCTTGACTGGCTGTTACTAAATAGCCTGCTAAATTTCCGCTATCAACGGTAGATACATATTTCGGATGCAGCGGCACTAACGATTGAGTGTCATACCAGTTTAGAAAGTGGCCCTCATGCTGTTCTAACTTTTCCATTGTGGTTAAGGTTAACTTAAGAAGACTTATAAATTTTGCTGAGCTCACATATCCAAAATCGCGCGCCGTCATCAAGGATAGAAGATAGAGGCCTAAATTTGTGGGCGAAGTTCGATGGGCAGTGACTGGAACTGGAAAAATTTGGTGGTTGTCCGGCGGAAGCCAATTGTCTTCTGGGCCGACAAATGTTTCAAAGTAGTGCCATGTTCTTCTGGCAATCTGTCGTAAAAGAATTCGTTCATCAATGTCGAGGAAACTTTCTTTTTTGACTATGTTACGGCTCAGGAACCAAGCCAAGGCGGGGTAAGACATCCACAGGAAGATAAAAACGATGGGAAGAAATTCGTACTGAGGGCGATTTGAGATAATTAGAATAGCTAAACTGAAGAGGACGATTTGCGTGGGCCAAAAACTTTGCCAAATGGGCTGTTGATGTGAAGAAGTTTGGCTTTCCACCTGAGCGGCCGTGGACCATTCTAATAATTTAGAATTTGAAATTAATTTTCTGTATAAAACTCGAACGATGGCATCAACATGAATCATTGTCTGGTGAGCTAAAAATGTAATGTAAAAGAGCTGCTGCAGAATATTGATCTTCGTTTTGATTCCAGATTCAGAAATTCGAGATGAATGTTTTCCAAAACGTCGTTTTACCGCTCCAACTAGAGCCTGCACGACTGCGGGAAGAACAATAAGAGTAAGCGTGTAGGCAGTCCAAAGAAGATTTAAACCGGGCAATACCAAGAATCCAAAAATCATCAAAGAAAAAGTACTCGGGGTGACAAGGCTGCGCCGAAGATTATCAAATATCTTCCAACTTGAAATTAGGGGTAGTCGATTTTTAATCCAATTATTTTTCTCATTCCTGACCAGGGGCAGAAGCCAAGGGCTAATTTGCCAGTCTCCGCGAGTCCAACGATGCTGCCGCGAAAAGAAAGTGCGGTAGCTTTGGGGATAATCATCTAGTAATTCAATGTCTGTAAGTAGAGCCGTTCTTGCAAAAAGACCCTCAAATAAGTCATGACTTAAAACGGTATTTTCGGGAACCCTGTTCTTGAGGGCCGCTGCAAATGCATCCACATCATAAAGGCCTTTTCCCGTAAAATTTCCTTCGTGAAATAAGTCTTGGTAAACCTCGGAAACAGCCGTTGTATAAGGATCAATTCCTGTGTAACCAGAGAAAATCTTTGAAAAAAGAGATCGTGAAGAACTCTCTAGTGAAACTCCCATTCTTGGTTGCAAGAGGCCGTAGCCTTCCGTAATTCGCCCCGTAGCTTTATCAAGATGAGGTTGATTTAACGGGTGAAGAATTGTCCCGACTAATTTTCTTGCTGAATCTCGTGGAAGCTGGGTATCGGCATCGAGAGTGATGACAAAGCGAATTGTCAGTAAGAGCTCAAGCGGTGCAGTTGCGATAACAAAGCTAGTACTTTTTTCTCCACGGAGAAGGCCATTGAATTCATGCAGTTTCCCCCGCTTTCTTTCCCAGCCCATCCAGACATTTTCTGAACTGTTCCATTGACGATTTCGGTGAAAAAGAAAAAATTTATCTTCACCTTTGAACGCATGTTTTTGGTTAAGTCGACTTATCCCATTTATTGCAACGTTAACTAACTCCTGATCAATTGGTCGAGATTCGCTCTGGCTATCGGTAAAATCTGTCAGCAATCCAAAAACAATTTGCTTCTCAGAATTTCCGAGATAATGAATTTCAAGTTTTTCTACAAGCTCTTGGATAACTTTTTTATCTGTAAGCATGCACGGAATAACCACCATTGTTCCGGCATTTTCAGGAATTCCATTCGAGAGATCTATTTTCGGCAGATTTTTTGGTGGTATGAGATGAGTCAGGACAAGATTTGTTAAACTCACGGCAAGATCGCTTGACGGAATAAGAATAAGACATCCGATTGCCAAGATGATCGGAATTGAAATATTAAGAAGCGTCAAATAATAAATGGGCCAGGCAAGTCCCAAGGCTAAAAAAATTACTAAAAGTCCAAAATAGGTAAGATTTTTATGGGAATGGGATAAATCGAAAATACTCCCGATCTTATAGTTAAAGATTTTCGCTAATTTTGGCAACCCCTTGTCGATAAGGTAGTAACCTACGTGCAAGTGTTTAAGATTTGCTTCCGCATCCGCAGTTGATGACTGGGTCAAATTAAAAACGGTTTCAGCAATTTCTGTTTGCAAGGCACCTGTTTTTTTGGAAATTCGTTCTATGACGTGGCGATAACAATCCCGCGTTAGAAAATCCATCTTTTTGTAGACGGGATCTTTCTCCAAAATTAGATCAACTAGACTTAAGCTCTCGAAGAATTCTTGCCAATTGAGACCAGAAAGCAGTCGCATACTCGTGATAATATTTGCAACTGAAACTTGATTGGAAGCTTGCCGCTGATGAGAAAGATGAACAACTTGTTCGGCAGATGAATTATTCTTTTGTAAATGCTTCTCTAAAAATTCTAAAGCCGGCCAGATTTCAGTTTCCTGATCTCTAAAACGTTTTGCTAGCTGGGCGAAATAAGCACATTCTGTAAGGATGTGTTCGCTACAAGAGCTTGATATTTTTTGTATTAAATTTTGGAACTTATTTTTATCTGCAATTCCATCGAAAATTTCGTCGGCAATCTGATTGGCCAGATTTCTTTTTTTGTGATCTGCCAGAATGCGCACGGACAGGCGCCTTAGATTTTCTACCAGAACCAAGCGTAGTGTAATCGCCAGGGCCCACAGCTCGCCTATACTTAAGGGCGAAACACTTTGAAAAGATTGGACAAATCGACGTATAGTTTCAGGTTCCAATGCACTATCTGTATGTGCAGTAAGTGCTAGAGAGACTGCATATATTCTTGGATACCCAGCTAATTCGCCTAGTGCGATTTTCGGGAGTTCTTTATAGAAGGACGGTGGCAAATCTTCTTGTATTTCTCTGAGCTGTTCTTCGACAATATGAAAATTGTCCGTTAGCCATTCTGCCGCTGGCGGGATACTCTCTTTTTTGTGAATGGCTTCTGAAAGCGTCCGATAGGAAGCTAAAAGCTTTTTTCCATTGTCGCGCATCCTTGGTAACAAAGGCTGGGTGATTCTCGGATTATCGCTGACCTTAAGTTCTTTAGCTAAGTAAACCGCATACTCTTCTAAGCGCTCTACGCTATAGATTTCGCCTTTTATCGAATCTTCAGTGTCTTGTTCCGAATACCTCAAAATGACGCTACGGTTTTTTCTGACAAACTCGTAATTCGCTTTCTAAGACCCGATGAACTGAAACCATGATTTCTATCTATATAGTGAATTTTAATTGCGCTCAATTTTTTTCCAGTAAATTCTTTGTCCCGGTAGTCATCACCCAAAAATCGGACATTTGGCTTTTCATTGATTAACATCAAGAACAGATCTTCCTCTGTTTCGTAAGGAACAACTCGATC
>JAYTHR010000090.1:0-1806 GCA_043732425.1 Bdellovibrionales bacterium | reverse complement strand
CCTCTGTTTTTTCAACTTTACCAAAACTTCTTGAACGCGCCGGAAATTTTGAAAATTCGGGATCAATTACAGGATTTTACACCACACTTGTGGAAAGTGACGATATGAATGATCCGATCGGAGACGCGGTTCGTTCAATCGTTGACGGTCATATTGTTTTGTCCCGCGATTTAGCACACAAGGGGCACTATCCCGCGATTGATATTTTACAAAGCGCTAGTCGTGTGATGAAGGCCGTCAGTAGTCCGGAACACGCGCGCCAAGCGATGAAACTTCGGGAAGTGCTTGCAGTTTACAAGGACGCTGAAGATTTAATTAATATTGGAGCTTATAAAGCCGGAATGAATCCAAAAATAGATCGGGCGATAAAAGCGATTGATCAAATCAATGAATTTTTAAAGCAGCGAACTGACGATCACACAAATATGAGTCAGTGTCTAAAAATGCTTCATCAAATTACTGCTGGGTTGTAGGAAAAAATAAGTGGTTAATTCACTGGGAATAGCATGAAAAAATTCAAATTTTCTCTGGATCGGGTCCTTCGGCAAAGACATATTCAAGTGGATATTCGTCAGCGGGAATTTATAGAAGCCGAAAAACTTTTAGATACCGAAGTTGAGAAATTAAATCATTTTAAGCAGCAAAAAGAACAGGCGCTCAAGCAGCGATTTACTGAAGTGAAAGACACGACCTTTTGGTCGGCCTCGGTCGAACAGATCAATTTATTCCTAACCGGACAAGACTTACGGATAACAAAGCAGAACGAACGTCTATTAGAATTCAAAAATATAGTCGAGTCCAGACGTGAAATTTTGCAGCGGGCCTTAACTGAGGCTAAAATGATAGAGAAGCTTAAAGAAAAGAAAAAAACAGAATTCTTTAAGGAAGTAGCGAAAAAAGAGCAAGAAGAGATGGATGAACTTTCTGTGATTCGTTTTTCGCGCATAGAGCGATAAAATTGAGATAAGTAGTGAGATAAAAGTTTTCAAGGATTGAAAACTAAGCAAGGATGTCATGAAGACCGGATATGATCAGTTCTTTAAAAATGCGAAGCAAACAGCCGTCACGCAGACGCGCGCGGATCATATTAAAAATTTGAAAAAAAATAAATCAGCAAAGCCAAAAAAGAAATTCCCTATTGGACAGTTTTTTATTTTTTCAATCTTATGCTTCGGTGGCTTTTTAGCCTTTGAAAATAGTGACCAAATTGAAGTCCAACTTAAAAAAATAGATATCACGATGTCGGTGGCGCATGCGGAAGAGAAAGTTCAACCGGCAGTGGTAGCCTCGGCGGCCCCAGCGGCAGTCGAGGCCAGTAAAGAAAAAAAGAATGTGGACGATGCAGACTATCTTTTTAAATTAGCGGAACGAAAAAAAGCCTTAGACCAACGTGAAGAAGATTTAAATAAACTAGCTGCTGAAATTGAAAAGCAGAAAGTTGAAATTGAAGAAAAAATTAAAAAGATAAATGAAACTCGCACGAAAATTTCATCGGTTCTTGAGGAAAAAATTAAAGCCGACGATGTTAAAGTAGAAACTTTGGTGCAAATGTATTCCAACATGAAACCTCCGCAAGTTGCCAAGGTGTTCGAGACTTTAGATGAAGATTTAGTGATTGAAATTTTAAGCCGCATGAAGAAAAAAGTTGCGGGAGATATCTTAAATTTAGTTAAGCCTGAAAAGGCACAAATTTTTGCAGAACGATTTGCAGGGTATCGCAGCCCCGCGAATCAATAACTTTAACCGAAGGAGGAAAGTGTTCGATAAAATACTTGGTGTCAGCCCCGCGCAAAAGGGTTTGGCTCA
>JAYTHR010000089.1:0-6295 GCA_043732425.1 Bdellovibrionales bacterium | reverse complement strand
GGTACCCAACGCCACGGATTGTTTCGATGTGATCGCCCCAAGCACCCAGCTTTTTTCTTAGAGAAAACACATGCGTATCAATGGTTCGTCCCGTCACGTTGACATCGTCGCCCTGGATCAGGTGAATCAGTTCATTCCGAGTTAAAACTTGCCCCTGCGCCTTGAGTAGGGCCGAAATTAATTTGAATTCAGAAAGCGTGAAATGAATATTTTCATTGTTTACAGCTACGGTGTGTTTCAAAAAATCGATTGATAGCCCCTGAATACTTACGGATTCAGGATCTTTCTTTGGTTGACTCAAGTCAGAATTTGAAAGGGCCTGCTTTTCAAATTCTAGCCGGCGCAACAGATTACGCGCGCGCGCAATCAACACATGATAGTCGAAAGGTTTCGTTAAATAATCATCCGCACCAGATTCAAGGGCGCTGACGATCGCAGCTGAATCTGTTTTTGCCGTGATCATAAGGACTTTTATATTATTTTTTTCCCGACGAAGATCTTTCAGTAAATCGATACCCTGAGCCCCGGGTAACATCCAATCCAAAAAACAAATGGAATAATTTTGGTTTTTTAAAAATTGAACGGCAGATTCAGCATCCGAGGCGACGTCAACGGAAAGACCCAATTCCATAAGATGAATACGAAACAATTGAGCAATAGAGTGATCATCTTCAACGACTAAGGCGCGCCCGGAAAATTTATCCATTAAGTGACCTGATGCCTAATATCTTTTCCAGTTAAAGCAAAAATAACGTCTTCGGCGATATTCGTCGAGTGATCGCCGAGCCGTTCTAAATTTCTAGCAATTAAAATAAGATCTAATAAGTTTTCGACCTGATCCGGTTGCGTTTTCATTTTGACGACAGAATCCAGTACGACTTTATTTTTTAACCGATCAATTTCATCATCCATGACTAAAACATCTTTGGCCATAGTCGAATTCATCTGAACAAAACTGTCTAAGGCCGCTTTAACCATATTTTTTACGGTTGCGGCCATCACTTCGCTATCTTGAAATGAAATCGCGTTCGGACGACTTAGAAGATCTTTGCCGATGTAGGCGATATTCACGCATTGGTCCCCCATGCGCTCTAAGTCCGTGTTAATTTTAATTACCGACAAAATGAAGCGCAAGTCTTTCGCCACGGGGCCCTGCTTTGCTAAAACTTCAAGGCACGCATTATCGATTTTAATTTGTAATTCATTAATGCGTTCTTCCGTTTTGTGAACGCTCAGGAATTGCTGCAGGTCACGCCGAGAAATTCCGTGCAGAACAAGTTGCAATGCTTTTTCAACTTGCCCACCCATCTCGACCGTGAGGTTTTTTAAATCTTCGAGTTGTGAATCAATAGTTCGTTCCATTTGACCTACTTTCAAGACCAGCGTAGCTTCTTTCTTGACCCCTGTCTTCTTTCAACGCAAAAAGTATAACAGGGCATTAAGCCGAAGGTTTGGAACTCGACTATGCGCATTTCATCGATCGACATTGGTTCAAATGCTATTCGCCAACTGATTGTGGACGTGGATTCCAATGGAGTTTGGACGGTCATTAAAAAACACCGCGAACCCATCCGCCTGGGACATGACGTTTTTATATACAAAAAAATCATGGAGCTTACTGAAAGACGTCTGCTTTTTGCTTTCAAAAGGATGGCGCGTTTAACGAAAAAATTTAAGGTCGAAAAAAGCCTTGCTTTAGCTACCAGTGCTTTCCGAGATGCCCAGAATAGGCAAATCATTCTTTCGAAGATTCAACAACTCTCCGGAATAAAAATTGAGATCATCTCGGGTCAAAAAGAAGCTAAATTAATTCGCCAAGCCGTGCAAAATAATATTTGTTTAAATGATGAGCACTGTTTGCTGATCGATATTGGCGGGGGCAGCGTGGAACTGACCCATTTGCAAAATAATAAAATATTTTTTAGCCAAAGTTTTAAATGGGGAATGGTTCGCACTTTAACAGAGGCTGCTTTACAAAATAAAACGCCTCAGGCCATTTTGAAAGATCATCTTAAAAAAACAAATAAGATCCTTCCAAAAAGAACTTTTGATTTGGCTGTCGGCACGGGTGGAAATTTAGATACCATCGGGAAATTAAAACTGATTTTACTTAAAAAAGGACCAAACACGCTCGTGACCGTTGCCGAGCTTAAATTAATTTACCGAAAATTTTTAAAAATAAAACCCGCTGATCGTATGAAAAAATTAGATCTAAAACCCGACCGGGTTGATGTGGTAGAACCGGCATTATTTCTGACTTTACAATTGATGAAAAAATATAAAATTAAGCGTTTAAAAATTCCGAATGTTGGACTTAAAGAAGGAGCTATCTACTCGCTTCTTTTGGAAAATCATCCTCATTAAATAATTGCTGCGCTTTTGCAGTTCGCATCAGCTCATCTTGAACCGGCAGAACTGTTTGCCCCGGGACAGGAACTTTTTTCTCGTAACTGGCATCGGATTTCATAACCCACGTTTGTTGCGAATCGTTCCAATAAGTCTGCAAGATATTCCAAAGTTTTTCTTTAGAAGCTCGATCATAAATCGGACATAAAGCTTCCACGCGAGCGTGCAAATTACGGTACATCCAATCCGCTGAGCCTATGAAAAAATCGCCATCGATCGGATTTTCTTGGCCATTTCTAAAATAAAAAATTCTAGAATGCTCTAGGAATCGACCCACAGTAGATTGGACCTGAATTGTTTCACTGACTCCTTTAACATGAGTTTTGATGCAACAAAAACCGCGCACAATAAGATGTATTGGAACTGCAGATTGGCTGGCCTCGTACAATGAAAGCGAAATATCATTCTCTTCCATATTGTTAAATTTTGCCATGATCAGGCTGGGCCGCTTTGCTTTCGCATGATCACTTTCACGCTTGATCAGTTCTTTCATTTTTTGAAACATATTTACCGGCGCTAAGATCAAATGCTGGTAATTCTGCTTCAATGACTTTCCCGTTAGGTAATTAAAAAATTCAACAAGCTCGGACGTGATACGATCATCACAAGTTAATAGTCCCATATCGGTATAAAACCGCGCCGTCGCCACGTTGTAGTTCCCGGTACCAATATGGGCGTAGCAGCGCACACGATCTGCTTCTTTACGTACGACCAAGGCCGTCTTCGCATGGGTCTTTAATCCCACGACGCCGTAAACCACGTGTACCCCAGCATTTTCTAACTCTTGAGCCCAATAAATATTTCTTTCTTCATCAAAGCGGGCTTTTAATTCAATCAGGCACACAACCTGTTTCCCCGATTCTGCTGCATGAATAAGGGCTTTAATAAAGGGACTGTTGTCACCCGTGCGGTATAGCGTCATCTTGATCGCTAAGACTTCAGAATCTTCAGAGGCATCTCGAATAAACTTTTCCACACTGGCGGAAAAACTTTCGAATGGATGGTGCATTAAAATGTCATTTTTTTTAATTGCTCCGAATATTGTAAAATTAGAATCACTGAGCCCGACCGGAATCACCGGCGACCATGGCGGGTATTTATGTTTTGTCCAGTTAAGCAAATTAGCCAAAGATGAAAAATCAACCAGGTCAAAATGAGTTAACATCGGAAAGACGTCGTCGTCTTTAACTTCCAGCTGAGCCATTAAGAATTCTTTGAGCCATGGCAAAGTGTATTCCCCAAGCTCAAGCCGCACGATTTCGGCAAAACGACGCTGACGTAATTCCTCTTCGATCATAGAGAGAAGGTCCTCGATATCGTCTTCCTCGCGATCAGAATCTGCATTTCGTGTTACTCGAAATAAAATATGCCCTTTAACCACCATCTCGGGAAATAGCTCAGACAAGAATTCTTTTATGATTTCAACCAAGTGAATGCATTTTGTGGCGTGAGTTTTTTCTTTGTGCAAATTAACCTGAACCCACTGCGGAAGCACACTTGGGATTTTGATGCGTGCGAATAAATACTCTTCCCCGGCGATGGGGTTAACCAACGCGACCCCTAACGATGTGGACAGATTTGAAATAAATGGGAACGGGTGTCCAGGATCTACAGAAAGCGGTGTTAAAACTGGAAAAATATTACTGAAAAAATAAGTTTTGACCCATTTTTTTTCGGCCTCATTCAGCGAACTGAACTGGACAATATGGCACCCTTCAGTTCGTAAATCCTCAGTAATTTTGTGAATAAGTTCTTTTTGTTTTCGCAACATCGGCTGCAAGCGCCGCGTGATCATTGCCAGTTGCATTTCTGGTGTTTGGCCATCCGAAGATTTAGCCGAAATTCCGTAAGCTACATGCCTTTTTAGACCACCGACTCGTTTCATAAAAAATTCATCTAAATTTGTGCTCGAGATCGATAAGAACTTCAGTCGTTCCAAAAGAGGGTTCTTCGCGTCTTCAGCTTCTGCTAACACACGCAAATTAAAATTTAACCATCCCAATTCTCGATTATTAAAAATCAGCGCTGACGAACGCGGATGTTCGATAATGTTGTTTTTCTTACTGCGCCGAACTTTCACGGCTTTGGGTTCTTTTTCAGTGGTCGGTTTATTTTTGGCAGGCATAATTAGTCTCTCTGTAGTCATCGAATTCTTTGTCGCACACGTGGTAGTCGTTCAAAGCCCACTTTACACTTTTAAATTTTTTCACAAAATTAGACATTGCTGGTTTAAAAAGTGGGACATGCCAATTATTGAAGGTCAGTTGTTTTAAAGATTCATCCAGCGATTTATTCCCGTAGGCCCGTTCGAAAATAGCCGCGATCATTCCGGTTCTATCTGCTCCGACCCGACAATGAATCAGCATCGGATACTGGCCCTCGTTGAATTCGTTTAGAATAAGTTTAAGTTCATTTTCATCAGGGTAGTAGTCATCACTTAACGGGACGGGAACAAACTTAATTTGCAAGCGTGCTAAAGTATCAGACTCGCGTTCGTAATAAGAAGTTTCTGAGGGAGAGCCTCGAAGACTGATGACTGTTTTTATGTGGTACTGACGAATGGCGTCTTCCAATTCCTGAGTTGTTAGTTGGGCAGAACGATAAAGTTTACCGTCTTCGACCACAGCAAAGTTTTTTGATATGCGAAAAACTGAAGTTCGATAAATAAAGGCGGCAAACGCCGCAAATAGGACTAGACCAAGGGCTAACTTTCGCTTTGGAATCATAAGGGTTGAGTATAGGCGATCAGACTGAAGATACACAAGTTAAGATACGGTTAGCTATGTGTTTTTATGAGACATTTTCTTACTATTCCCAGCTGAAAATCTAAAATCCGCCTGCGTTATTGGTAAAAAAAAGCCGATAAATAAATATGTCACAGTCTCTAGCCAAATTTCATGGCAGATCGCCGCGCTACGTTCTGAATACTCAGGATGATAATTTAATCCGCTATGCTGGATCTGAACGCTGGCCCTGGGAAGAAAAAACTGAAATTCGAAATATTTCTCTGACGGGATTATCTTTTATTGCGCCAGCCGATTTATCACCCTTAATCGGTGAAATTATAAAAATTCAATTCTCGGTTCCTGCGGGAAAACAAATGGCTTGTTACGCGATCGTCATCCGCATTGATGAGGAAAATAGTCATGAAAATTTACTTGCCGTTCACTTTTACAAACTCGATCGCCTGCAAAGAATTAATTTACTTCAGGGTCTGTCTGGGAAAGCTAATGTTACTAAAAAATCGGAAATGACTCAAAGCTCAAAATGGCTGGCCGGTGTCGGCTTAATTATGACGGTGATTTGCTGGCTGACTTTGATGAAGATTTATTTTTTGTAAATTAAAACTATCCGCAGTTGGGTAAGTTGACGGGAATCATACAAATTGAATCATTCGTTAAGGGTTCACTTATTTCATCCGCCGTAGCGCTTCCAAAACCATTTGACCAATACACGCCATACTGCCCCCCACCCGCTACGCGACCGATACCCGTGCTTTCGTGTTGGGTTCCAAGCATATTAGTGTTGTGCCCGGACGAGTTTTTCCACTGGCAAAACACGGCGTCGGCAGTTTCGTTACCCGCCGCAATATTTTCTGCGTGCGAAGGATAACCAAAAGTGGCAGCGCGATCATAAAATGTTCGACCATCTGGCTCTGTATGAGAAAAGTAATTTTTATTAATCATATCTTGAGCATGCCAGCGTGCCGTGACAACTCCGCTTTGCGAGACCCGAAGCGAGTTCAATCCTTTAGAATTTCTGTAAATATTTAATAGCTTTACGAATTGGGCTTCAACGCATTGTAATTTAAAAGTCTTTTTATCCAGCCCCGGCGAAATTTCGGCAACGTGCCGGCCAGCCGATTCAGACACAACCGGTGCCGAAGCTT
>JAYTHR010000088.1:0-6301 GCA_043732425.1 Bdellovibrionales bacterium | reverse complement strand
GCTTATTAAGAGATGGACGGTGCAAGGGGTTGGAAGCTTTGTGGGATCAGTTTATTGAATGATCATGGAGATGACGGGGCCATATTCGGACGAGAATGATTTATTTGTAGAATTAGGGTACGTGAATTTTTTAATTAATTTTTTACTATTGATTTATCAGATTATTAATGCCGTAAATTAATGCCGTAAATTGAGCCCATCAGATCTATCTTAGGTCTTCGGCTGATCATTAATTCACTCGACTGAATTTTATAAAGTGAAAAACAATACTGGGTCAATTTGCCGCAGTGCCTGTTTTTACGAAGGGAAAAAAAGGAGTGTTTTTTCATTTTGGATTTCTATTTCTTCAGTGGAAGCTTTTTGGAAACAAAGACTTCGTGGCATAAAGCTTGCGTTACTCTTGATGTTAACTTAGGAAACGCAAAATTTTGCGCGGTCACGTTTGGTTAAATTTATTAGATGAGGAGAATTTTTGACGGAAGTTGTAACATTAAACAAGTCTGATGAAACCGCATCTTTACTTTCAATCGCTGGAATAAAAGCGATTGCGAAAAAGTTTATTTCTGGCTTTATGGAACATGATCTACTGACCTTGGCAGCTGCGTTAGCTTTTTACACGGCGTTAGCGCTAGCACCATTGCTTCTCATCACCTTAAGCGTTGTTGGCTTACTTGGTGAGGCGTCAAAGAATACACTGATGATTCAAATTCAAAGCCTTATGGGTGAACAAGCCTCAGTGGCCTTAAATTCAATCATTGAGTCAGCAAATAATAATCCAAGAACGGGAAGTGCAGCGGGTCTCATCGGAATTTTGGCGTTACTTTTCTCTGCCAGCGGAGTGTTCGCCCAATTGCAATCGTCTTTGAACGTCATCTGGCATGCTACAGGTAAAGCCAGTTCAGGGGCTTGGTCTTGGATGCGAAAAAGACTTTTGTCTATGGGCTTAGTGTTAACTTTGGGTTTCTTGGCCTTGGTTTCTTTGCTTATCAGTAGCGTACTTGCGTTTCTGTTCACACAAAAAGGCTTAGTTTGGCAAGGCATAAACTTTTTTGTTTCGGGGCTCATTTTTTCGGCACTGTTTGCTTTAATATTTAAGTATTTGCCCGATGCCAAAATGACCTGGAGAAGTGCATGGTTTGGTGCCGTCATCACCGCAATTTTATTTATGGTCGGAAAAAGTTTAATCGGTGTTTATTTAGGTAAAAGTGCCGTCGGATCAGCTTACGGAGCCGCCGGTTCACTGATCGTGTTGTTGGCGTGGGTTTACTATTCGTCGATCATTGTTTTTTCTGGAGCCGAAATTACCCGAATTGCTGCCGATCATGATGAAAGCTTTAAGAAAAATTTAGAACTAACCTCAAACTAACCTAATAGTTTTTAATGAAAGGAATTTTATGCAAACCGAAAATATTCAACAGGATCAAAAAATGAATACGGGGTCATATTCCCATGTTCTTAGCGAGGTCGTTGAAAGTACAAAAGATGTTTTTCGAAGCGAAATGAATTTATTCACAGCTGAATTTAAAGCCTTCTTACCGAACTTTACCAAACACGCTGGGCAAGCCGCGATTTTTGGTTCTTTACTAGCGCTCAGCGTTCTGCCTTTCTTAGCTTTCTTGGTCATCGGATTAGGAGAAATTTTAGATGGTAGGTACTGGCTTAGCTCGTTAGTCGTCAGTGTCGTGTGCGCGATAATCGGGGGACCGCTAAGTCTCAATGCTTTTCGTAAAATAAAAGCAGAAGATTTTAAGTTCACGCAAACGAAACAAAGCTTAGATCATGCTTTACGCGCGACCAAAGAAAAAGTACAGGACGTAAAAACTGCAGCTAAAGGAGCCCGCCATGACCAAAATACCATTAACTAGCAACGAAAGTGATATTTCAATTCGTGCGGCTCAAGACGGAGTCGCCTCGAGCGTGAAACGCTTTGAAGAAGCATTGGGACAGCTGGCGGGTAAGGTTGAGGATTCGGCCCAGCAATTTCAATACGTCAAAGATATTGCTAAGGCCCCGAAGGATTTGGCCGTGGCCGTGAAAAATAGAGCCGTTTGGGTTGCAGATACTGTCAAAAAAAATCCCGCTAGTTATCTGATCGCCGCGGCCAGTATTTTTGGTGCTTACTGGTGGCTAAGCTCTCAAAAATTTCATTGGGAATTTCCGAAAGATTTGGAATTGTAAAAATCATAACCTAAAAGTTTAGTTTTCTTAACATTCCTGCAGGTCTTTTACGTTTAACTTTACCTTTACCTAAAGCTAGCATTGCTTTTATAAAAATAAATTTAAGATCTTTGCAAGGAGTCAAGAATGCGCCCTGGACGAGAACTCAATGCTAAAATAGCCACTGAAGTCTTTGGATATAAAGTATGGCGCCACAAAGGTGTTTTGACTGAAAATCCGCCCGCTGGCGACCGCCCTTTGAGAAATTATTCGAACGATTTGCAGTGGGCCTGGGAAGTGGCTGAGAAGATAAGGGTTACCCTTATCCCAGTCATTGATAATCAATGGTTCGCATTTATAAAGTGTACGGGTCATGACGGGTGGGAATCCCCAGAAGCCGTTGTTAAGTTTCTTGAAGCCGGGCAATTTCCAAGCCCTGGTGCCGCTGTTGACGAGAACCCAGCTCTGGCCATCTGTATGGCGGCGCTAAAGACCATCGAGAAAGTAAAAAACCCGCAGGTCGCGGAAGAACCGACGTCGACGGTTTCAGAAAGTGCAGACGACTACAAAGATCATCTTCAATAAGAGTCTTATAATGATGCGTCTCATATTCAAGCGCGAAATTAAATTCAATTTGCAGGCTTTAAATTCCGAATAGACCTTTGATTCGCAGGAGGTTTGTTTTGAAACAATGGGTTACGAAACTTATACAACAACTAGACATTTCGTTCGCTAAACCCGATTCAACTTCGGTAGCGGAAGTTCCGGTTATTTCGGAAGACAAAGCCACCATTCTTTATATGATTGACGTCTACAATAAACACCTGTTTGAGGTAGAAAAGCATTCCATTCGTAAAGTGCGCGAGAAATTAGATAATCTCTCGAAATCATTAATTGATCCAGACCCAAAAAAAATGGAGAAAACTCTTTTTGATATTCGGCAATTTTTTTCTAGTTACCGCATCGATGAGTATTCTTATATCCAAAACACCTTTGATGATTTTAAAAGAATTGTTTGGGACTTCGCCGATCAACTGAGTGAAGATACAGAATTTGAAAATAACAAAGACAAAAATTTGGCGAAGCACCTAGATAGTTTAAAGGAAGCTGTCGAGGCGAACTCTATAGAAACTTTAAGAGTCAGGTCGCGCGAGTTCATCAATTCCTACGTTGAATACCAAGTCCAGAAAAACGATATTCGTGATAAGCGAATGACATCGGTGAAGAAGAATCTCGGAGCCATAAAAAAGCAGCTGATGGTCGCCAATAACAGTCTATCGATCGATCATTTAACATCGGCGCACAACAGAAAAAGTTGCGATGAGTACATTAAAAAATTAGCGCAGATCAATCACCTAAGCCAATCGCCCAGCAGCTTGATTATGCTGGACATCGATTTTTTCAAAAAAATTAACGATTCTTATGGCCACGATATTGGCGATTACGTGCTGAAAGAGTGCGTCCGCATTCTTAACGAAGTCTTTAACCGCGAAGGAGAAATGGTAGCCCGCATCGGGGGTGAAGAATTTGTGGTGGTTTTACCAAATCATTCAACCGAACTTGCTGTGGCGCGTGCGGAAGAGGCTCAGAAAAAAATTCGGGCGGAGTCCTTCATCCAAGGGGACTTAGATATTCGCTTTACCGCATCGATGGGAATCGCCCAACTGCTGGAAGGTGAAAGCTCTTCGGACTGGTTAAAGCGTGCTGACACGGCTTTGTATCAATCAAAAAATTCGGGACGTAACAAGTGCACCGTTGCGTCTCATTTATCGAAGGCACGTAACGTTGCCTAATAGACCCTGTTAGCTTCACAACACTGTCTAAGGATTTCCATACAGGTTACACCTTAGACAGTCGTTAGATAAGTTTAAAGCCCAAGGCAACTTGGCTCCGCGCTTGCTTTAACACTAAGAACAAGACAAATGAATCACGCAAGGTAGATCACTGCCTTGATCGTATTCCAATTCATATCCGATTGGAATTCCACATCGCACTCTGCATCTCACTCAAAATCGCATGACCTAAATACGCCCTAACAGCACGTCATCCGAGATCACATCAAAAGCACATCCAAAAGTACGTTTCAAAAAAAACACCACGACGAAACCTAAAGACAAAATACCATAACAAAAAAATAAATTCTAAAAAGCATAAATTAATTCTGGGGAGGATTAGAATGATCAGACTATTCATTGTCGGTGCGGTAATCGCTGTTACACTCAAGAATCAAGCCGCTGTTAGTAAAAAGAATTTTGATATATACAACCACCAGCCCGTGGTGGTTGCTGTTATCGATACCGGGGTGGACATTCGTCATTCTTCTTTAAAAAATAGTATTTGGACGAACCCCGGTGAAAGTGGAAAAGATCAGTACGGCCGCGACAAAGAAAATAATCATATAGATGATGATGGTAACGGATTTATCGATGACGTCCATGGATGGAATTTTGTTGATAATAATAATGACGTTACGGATCGTCATGGTCACGGGACCCATATCTCCGGAATTATAAAAAGCCAGTTTTTGACTCAGCTGGCAGACAAAAGGGATGCCGCAGATTTAAAACTGATGGTGTTGAAATACTATAGCCCCGAAGCCAAAGAGGTCGATAACATCGCTTTTTCGACGGCAGCTATTCGCTACGCCAATAAAATGAAGGCCAGCCTAATTAACTATTCTGGTGGGGGCGCGACAAAATTTTTATCGGAATATCAAGCGATTCAGGAAAGTCAAAAAAACGGAATTTTGTTCATTGCCGCAGCCGGAAACTCAAAAGAAAATATTGATTTCAAGAAATACTATCCGGCAAATTATGACCTGACGAACATTATTTCCGTTGCGGCTACGGATCAGAAAGGGGACTTGGTGGCCTTCAGTAATTACGGAATCAATTCGGTCGATATTGCGGCTCCGGGACAATTCATAGCCTCAACCCTTCCTAACAATCAGTACGGAATTATGAGCGGCACGTCGCAGGCCACGGCTTACGTGACCGGTTGGATCGCTGGCTACTACGGAAAAAATAATTTTCAGCCTTCAGGAGAATTGTCTCGCCAAAATATTCTCGGTGAAATATTGAAAAAATCATTTTATCACAAATCCTTACGGGGAAAGACCAAGTACCAGTTGGCACTGGTATCTCCGTAACTTCATTTTTTCGTCAAACTGTTATTCGTTTTTAAGCAAACAAAAATAAAATGCAGGTTCATGTTATGTTAAACTAAACAGGCATGATGCAACAAATCTGGAAATCATTTCCACGCCTTCTCGAACAAAAAATTAATCAGCTTCTAGATGAAGCACCGCCAAACTCACTGAAAGCCTTCCAATTGTTTAAGGCCTGTCAAAACGAAAGCCTTTGGACTGAATCTTTCGAGAAATTTGAACAGCACCTTCATGACTTTTTTTCGCTTCCCAGAACAGAAAGAAGTAAGGGTCGTTTTGATGGCTATTTAAATAGACCTATGGATTTCTCGGTTTATGATAATTTTCATCTCACTTTTCGCACGGCCCAAGTGCGCTCTGAAGCCAAACGTGATATTGCCACGTGGGCCCATCATTTAATTCGAACGCACAGTACAGTAAAAAGCAGTCAGGTCTTTTCGATTGATGTTCTGAATCAGGCTTTAACCGATGTTACTAGCCCACGAGCTTTCGAGAAAGAAAGTGATATTGAATTTTCAGACTTCTGCGAATCTTGGAATAAGGTCATCCAAAAATCGAGTCAACCGTCCGCGCACGAAGGACTGAGCGTATCGGTGCAGCTCGAGATCCAGAAGCTGTTTGTGGAATTAAAGAATTTAGACCAAATTTCTAAAGGTAAAGTTTTTGATACTCCCGAAGCCACTGTCCCACCTGCTAATCCTGAGTACTTGACTCAGACGGAGATCGACTGGATTCAAAAAGTAAATCGAACGGCTTTTGCGTACGGGAAAATGCCCAAGTACCCACTGGCTAAAGGGCCGCAGAAAAAAATTCTGATTGAGTTAGAAAAAATTGTGCTTCTTTATAATATGATTCAAATAACCGATCAGCAAATTTTATTGAAACACCGAGATAATATCCGCGCAACCTTGCTCGATCGCTGTGAATTAATTCTTAAAGAAAAAGCTACCATAACTTAAAAAAATCGAAGAAATCATG
>JAYTHR010000087.1:0-1815 GCA_043732425.1 Bdellovibrionales bacterium | reverse complement strand
CTAAAGGCGAAACAATACTATTAACTGTCGGAAAAAGTTTGCCTCAACCATTTCGCATTGTTTCAGTATTTCACTTAGGTGTTAAGGCACTCGATGAGACTAGAATTTTTGGAACTCTAAGCGATTTACAGCAACTGAATCAAACTCCGAGTCGAATTTCTGATATTGCAGTTCGATTAATCGATGTTAAAATGGCCCCCGAAGTAGCTTCAACTTATAATCTTTTTGGTCCAGAAAAAGTTCAAAGCTGGGACCAATCCAACGAAGGCATTATGTCGATATTTAAGACTCAAGATATCGTTCGTAATTCCATGACGATCTCTATTTTGATAGTTGCTGGATTCGGAATTTATAACATTTTAAGTTTAGCGGTAACTCATAAAAGGCGCGAAATAGCCATTTTGCGTTCGATGGGGTTCGAGCCTCAAGACATTACTAAATTATTTTTTATTCAGGGGATTATTCTTGGATTAATAGGTGGTGTGATTGGCTTGGGGTTGGGGTTGGTTGTTTGCTATGCCATGTCAAAAATAGAAATTTCGGCTGATCGAGGACTAGGTGGAAATCATATGATGATATCTTTTGATTCCATAATTTATACCAAAGCCTTTTTTTTAGCGTTGGTTTCTTCAAGCTTTGCAAGTTTTTTCCCGGCCCGTTCAGCAGGAAAGTTAGAGCCGATTGATATTATTCGCGGAGAAAATTCATAATGTCTATCAAGATGGATACGATTACAAAAAGTTTTGGTAAGCCAGCCACTGTGGTTTTAAAAGGTATTTCTGGAGAAATTGCCGATGGAGAAATGGTTTCAATTACAGGTCGTTCCGGGTCTGGCAAAAGTACCCTTCTTTATATTATTAGTAGCTTGGATAAACCTACTTCAGGAAATGTGTTGATAGATCAAATTTCTTTTTCAAAAATAAGTAAAAAAGAATTGCATCGATTTCGGAATTTAAGCATGGGTTTTGTTTTTCAGTTCCATCACCTATTGCCGGAGTTAACCGCCATAGAAAATATTTTAATGCCAGCAATGAAAACAGGGGCTGAAAAGGCGCGAAAACCATTTGCCCTTGAACTTCTCAATGAATTCGGAATCACTGATAAAGCAGACCAGCTTCCGAGTCAGCTTTCAGGCGGAGAACAACAACGTGTGGCGATTGCGCGAGCGCTAGTGATGCAGCCAAAGATTCTGTTTGCCGATGAACCCACCGGTAATTTAGATTCTGCAAACGGTCAGCTAGTCATGAATTTATTTAAAAGAATTAATAAAGATCGCGGAACTACGATTGTTTATGTAACCCACGACCAAATTTTTGCAAAAATGTCATCGCGACAAATCAACTTAATTGATGGAATGATTGGATAAGTAAAGATGATAGGCCAAAGCGTTGAAGAATCTTCTACAAATTTTTTACATTCCAAGCGATATATGGCATTTTTATTTTCAAGTCTACTTTCAAATATTGGAACCTGGATGCAGCAGATTGCACAGCCATGGATCATTCTTTCTATCAGCCATTCCTCATTTTTAATTGGACTTGATAGTTTTGCAATGAATTCGCCGGGCTTTATTTTCACTCTGTGGGGAGGAGTGTTGAGTGATCGCTTTAATCGAATGAAAATTGTCCTATTTTTTCAGATAATTCAGTTTATTTGTGTTACGACCCTGTTAGGTTTACTCATAGCCGGCGTTATTCAAGTCTGGATGATTATCTTGATTTCGGTTTTGGTTGGTACAACTGATGCCCTGTCTATGCCTTCGTTTCAGTCTATTATACCCTCACTGGTTACTAAATCAGAAATACCGCATGCCAT